>JACQAC010000092.1 GCA_016195245.1 Pseudomonadota bacterium | reverse complement strand
GGCGTGATCTCAACGCCGCCTGCTTCACGCTCGCGAATTGCGTCCTTGAGATAGATGAGCATGACAACGCCAAATTCAGCGGCAAGGCCCGCAAGCGCGATGAAGCCGACGGCGACCGCGACTGAGAAATCATAGCCCAACAGGAAGACGAGCCAGATGCCGCCGGTGAGCGCGAACGGCAGGCTGGCCATCACGATCGCCGCTTCATCGAAGCGCCGGAACGTCAAGTACAAGAGCCCAAAGATGATTGCGAGCGTGGCGGGGCCAACGATGATCAACCGCGCCACGGCGCGTTCGAGGTATTCGAACTGACCGGAATAGGCGATGGCGACGCCCGCCGGCGCGCGCACGCCGCGGGCGATGGCGCGCTGGAGATCATGCACCACCGACGCCAGATCGCGTCCGCGCACGTCGACATAGACGTAAGCCGAAAGCCGCCCGTTTTCGCTGCGGATCATCGATGGACCATCAGCGATGGAGATGTGCGCCACCTCGCCGAGCGTCAGTCGAATGCCCTGGTCGGTGACGATCGGCAGGGCGTTGAGGCGCTCGAATGTATCGCGCACTTCGCGCGGATATCGCAGATTGATGGGATAGCGAGCACGGCCATCAACGAGCTCTCCGATATTCTCGCCGCCAATGGCGCCGGAGACCACGTCCTGGACGTCGGCGATGTTGAGACCGTAGCGCGAAGCGGCAAAGCGATCGATATCGACGTCGACATAGCGCGCCCCGGAAATCCGTTCCGCGATCGCCGAGGAAACGCCAGGCACGGTGCGCGCAACGCCCTCGATCGCACGCGCTGCGGTGTCTATCGAGGCCAGATCAGGTCCGCTGACCTTGACGCCAATCGGACTTTTGACGCCCGTCGCCAGCATGTCGATGCGGTTGCGTATGGGCGGCACCCAGACATTGGTGAGGCCGGGCACCCGGACCGTGCGGTCCAATTCATCGATGATGCGCAGGGGCGTCATGCCCGGGCGCCACTCAGAGCGCGGCTTCAAGCGGATCGTCGTCTCGAACATTTCGAGCGGCGCGGGATCGGTCGCGCTCTCGGCTCTGCCCGCCTTGCCGAACACGCTCTCCACTTCAGGCACGGTGCGGATGAGACGGTCTGTGACCTGCAGCAAGTCGCTGGCCTCGCCAGCAGAGAGACCCGGCAATGCCGTCGGCATGTAGAGCAGATCGCCTTCGTCCATCATGGGCATGAACTCGCCGCCAAGCCGCGACAGCGGAAACGCGGTCGTCGCGAAAGCCAGCGCTGCGATCACCAACACCAGCTTCGGCTTGGCAAGGGTGAAGTCGATCGCCGGTTGGTAGAGACCGGCGAGGAAGCGGTTGATGGGATTGGCATCCTCATGCGGGATCTTTCCCCTGATCCAAAAGCCCATCAGCACCGGAATCAAAGTCACTGAAAGCGCAGCCGAGGCCGCCATTGCATAGGTCTTGGTGAAGGCAAGCGGCGCGAACAGGCGTCCTTCCTGGGCCTGTAGCGTAAACACCGGCACAAACGAGAGCGTGATGATGAGAAGGCTGAAGAAGAGGGCCGGGCCAACTTCGACCGAGGCCTCGGCGATGACGCGCCAATGGTCTGCGCCCTGAGGCATTTGCCCGTTGTGCCCTTCACGCCATCGCTCGAGTTTCTTGTGGGCGTTCTCGATCATGACGATCGCGGCGTCGACCATGGCGCCCACGGCGATGGCGATGCCGGAGAGCGACATGATGTTGGCTTCAATGCCTTGCGCCCGCATGATCAGAAACGCGGTCGCCACACCCAGCGGCAAGGTGACGATGGCGACCAGCGCCGAGCGCAAATGGAAGAGAAAGAGTGCGCACACGAGCGCAACGACAATGAATTCCTCGGCGAGTTTTTCGGTCAGATTGTTGATCGAGCGGTCGATCAGTTGCGAGCGGTCGTAAGTTGTGACGATCTCGACCCCCGCGGGCAGGCTTCGCCTCAATTCATTGAGCCGCGAGCGAACCGCGCCTATCACTTCGCGCGCATTGGCGCCCGCACGAATGATGACGACGCCGCCGGCGACTTCGCCTTGCCCATTCAATTCAGCGATGCCGCGGCGCATCTCGGGTCCGACTTGCACCCAAGCGACATCGCCTAGCGTCACCGGCGCGCCATTGGCGCCCAGACCCAAAGGGATGGCGTTGAAATCGGCGAGTGTGCGCAGATAGCCCGAGGCGCGCACCATGTGCTCGGCTTCACCCATCTCCACGACGGCGCCGCCGGTCTCCTGATTGGCGGCGCGCACGGCTGCCGCGATGCGGGCTTGGCTCACCCCGTACGCCGCCATGCGCTCGGGATCCAGGACGATTTGGTATTGGCGCACCATGCCGCCGATCGAAGCGACTTCAGCAACACCTGGCACGGTCTTCAATTCAAAGCGTAAGAGCCAATCTTGCAGACTGCGCAATTGGGAAAGATCATGGCGCCCCGTGCGGTCGACGAGCGCGTATTGATAGACCCATCCGACGCCGGTGGCGTCGGGACCGAGGGAGGAGCGAGCGCTGGGCGGCAAGCGCCCCTGCACCTGGTTCAGATATTCGAGCGTGCGTGAGCGGGCCCAATAGAGATCCGTCCCTTCCTCAAAAATCACATAGACGAACGAATCTCCAAAAAAGGAATAGCCCCTGACCGTGCGCGCACCTGGCACCGACAGCATCGTGGTCGTCAGCGGGTAGGTGATCTGGTTCTCGACGATCTGCGGCGCTTGACCTGGATAAGACGTGCGAATGACGACTTGCACGTCAGAGAGGTCGGGCAGGGCGTCGACGGGGGTCGCCCGCACGGCGAGCGCGCCGGCGATGGCGAGCGCCAAAGCTGCGAGCACCACAAGAAAGCGATTGGCGACCGACCAGCGAATGAGCGCGCTGATCATGGCGCCGCCCCCGTCTTGCCAATCTCCTCGACGACAAAGGCTTGACCATTTTGCCGGAAACGGAACGCCACGCTGTCGCCAACTCGAAGGCCTTGCGCCAGTTGTGCTCGCGCCAAGCTGAATTGCATCGTCATCGCCGGCCAATTCAGGCTAGCGACCGGCCCATCCGCGATTGTCACGGTTGAGCGGCTGATCGCGGTGATGCGGCCCGCGCCGGCGTGCAGAGTGGCTGCTGCGCCTGGCGTGCTGCTCGATGCTTGCAGCCGATCGAGCGCGCCCGACAAGCTTGCTTCGGAATCGATCAGGAATTGTCCAGACGCGACGACGCGCTGGCCTTGCGTCAGCCCACTTCTGATCTCCACATTGTTTTCGCTCTGATGGCCAAGCGTGACCTCGGTCGGCGCATAGCCTGTGTCGTTGGCGACGATGACCATGGTGCGCGTGCCGGTGCGGATTACTGCTTCCATCGGCACAACCAGCGATGGCTCAGCATTCGCTTGCTCGATACGCACTTGTCCGCTCATGCCCGGGCGCAGGCGCCCTTGCGGGTTGGAGAGAGCGATGCGTACTTCGATCGTGCGTGTGGCGGCGTCGGCGGTGGGCAACACGCTTTCGATGCGCCCGGAAAAAGTCTCGCCGGGATAAGCAGCCAGGGTCGCGACCGCACGCCCGCCAGGGCGAGCGACGCCCGCATCGCTTTGTGGAACCGAAGCGACGAGCCAGACTGGCGAGAGCCCGCTTATGGTCGCGAGCGGCGCGCCCACCATGATGGTCATGCCCTGACGCACGTCGAGCGAAGTGATGGCCCCCGTGATCGGAGACGTGACCGTGAACACGGGATGGGGCGCGCCATCACGCTCCACCCGATCGATGAGCGATGCCGGCATGCCGAGCATGACGAGGCGGCGGCGCGCAGCCCCGGCAATATCACCGCCCAGGCTGCGCACTGAAAGATATTCGGCTTGCGCGGCGGTCCATTCGGGTATGCGAATATCGACGATCGGGCTGCCTGCGGCGATCACGTCGCCAATCGCCCTTGCGTGCGCATGCTCGACGAATCCGCTCGCGCGCGCCTGAACGATCGCGATATTGCGGCCGTTGAATTGGATGACGCCCGCGGCTGTCGCCGAGCGCGCCATAACTGCACGTTGGACGATGACCGTGCGGATGCCGAGGTTCTGAACCACGCCG
Source organism: Pseudomonadota bacterium (assembly GCA_016195245.1). Classification (GTDB taxonomy): domain Bacteria; phylum Pseudomonadota; class Alphaproteobacteria; order Caulobacterales; family Aquidulcibacteraceae; genus Vitreimonas. The sequence continues at coordinate 1,247 of JACQAC010000092.1, read as the reverse complement.
GGTTGGATCCGAACGCTCGCATCCGTGGGCGCCTCGTCGGCATAGCGCGGGACAAGATCCATGTTCATGGAGGACTTGCCCGGTCCCGGATAGCGTTCGTTCGGGAGCATGGGATCATACCAATAGAGAATGCGCCGGCCCGATTGGTCCGAAGCGCTCAAGCTAGTGCTCGCGCGCTGGGTTCCTGCCCAATAGCCACCCGCGGCAGCGGTGATCGCAATGACGACAGCGCCGGCGATGACGGCGGTACGCGCGTGGGGTCTCGCGTCCTCGCTCATGGGGTGTCTCCTGGGTATTGCAGGGTCAGTTCAGCGCCCAAGGTCGCGACGCGTTCTTCAAGATCGAGCACGTCCATTTCGGCCTCAAGCGCCTGACCGCGCGCCAGTATGAGCGCCGCAATGGTCGAGGTTCCTGCGCCGTAGGCGCCGTTCGCCGCAGCGGCGCGACGGCGCGTCAGCGGAAGGCGCGTTCCGCGCGCGCGAGCGAGGTTGGCGGAGAGCGCCTCATGCTCGGCCAATTGCACGTCAAGAGATGCGGTGCGTTCGCGCAGCGCTGCTTCGCGTTCGGCGTCGGCGCGGTTTACATCCGCGCGCCGTGCATCGATCACCGGCTGTTGACGCCAGGGCTGAAACAGAGGCAGGCCGATGCGCACTTCAACTGAAGCCATGTCTGATAACTCGGGCGCGCGCCGGCCGTATGATACTTCCCAGGACCAATCCGGCCAGCGATCGGAGCGCGCCATTCGTAGTTGAGCTTCCGCCGCGCTGCGTTGGGCTCGAGCTGCCTCGATTGTCGGATGGTCCTCGACGCGCGCGTGCAGCTGTGCTGCATCGACGACAAATGAAGGAGGCGCCGCAGCGAGGGGCTCATCGGCGGCAGCGCCGATCCAGCGGCGCAACTCCGCACGCGCCGCAGCGATCGCAGCACTCGCTTCGCTGACACGATCGTCGGTCCGCGCCGCATCGACTTCCGCTGCAATCGCGTCGTCAACGCCGGCGCCGCCGGAGGCAAGCCGCGCCCGCGCCGCGCGTGCAGAGGCTTGCGCTTCCCCGGCGAGGCGATTGAGCACGGCGAGCCGGCGTTCGGCGTAATAGAGCTTTATCCAAGCGTCGGCGGCGGCGACCCTCGCCTCGAGACGGGCGACATCGAGCGAGGCCTCGGCACGGTCAATTTCGGCGTCGGCGACGGCGCGCTGCGCCCTGCGCTCAAAGCCGCTCGGCACCGATTGCATGATGCCGATACGCCGC
>JACQAC010000091.1 GCA_016195245.1 Pseudomonadota bacterium | reverse complement strand
GCGCACTGTGTTTACCCAGGACCGCGAGGGCCGGACGCTAGCGATCAGCGCGACGACACAGACGGGCCGCTTCCTGTCGCGCACGGATGTTCGGGTTGATGGCGCTACCGCTCGCATTGTCAATCAGACGCCAACTGGGCGATGGGCCGGGACAGCTGTGCTGAATGAATCAGTGCGCTTCGACGGCGGCGAGGGGCTGCTTGCGGGCTGGTCGCCGGCGGCGACGCCGCGATTGGAATTCGATAATTTCAACGTCGATGCGATGAGTATGGATCACGTGGTGATCGAGGCGCGGCCGCAAGCTGATGCGACGGGAGCGGTTTCGGCGCTGCGGTTCGAGTATCATGACGGCGGCTTGGTTGGCGTCACGCAGCTTGTGATGGATCGCGGTGGGCGCTTGATCGAGAGCGCGCAGCCGATGTTTGGACAGACCATTCATCTGCGGGTCACCGATCAGCGCACGGCGCTGGCGCCGCACTTGCCGTATCCGCTCATTCCCAATGCGGCGATGCGTTCGCCGGTGCGGATCGCGGCTGGCGCGGCGCAGGGGCATATCCGCTACAGCGTGTCGTTTCGTGACGGTATCGCGTTCGCGCTGCCGCAAACCGGCGAGCAGCGCGTGACGCAGCAGGGCGGTGAAGCGACGGTGGACATTTGCGCCGACTGCGGCCCGGGACTCGGCACGGATCGCGCGGTGCTTGCCGACGCGCTACGGCCCACGGCCTGGATGCAAAGCGACAATCCGCGTTTGCGTGCGATCGTCGCGCCGGTGGCGGCAATGGCGATTTCCGATACGCAGAAAATGCGGCTATTGCTGCAGCGCGCCAAACCGTACATCGCGCGGCCCGATTATGCGGGCCATTATTCGGCGCTTGATACGATTGCACGCCGGGCTGGCGATTGTACGGAGGCGGCGGTGCTGTTGGCGGCGCTGGGGCGCGCTGCGGGCATTCCGACGCGGGTGGCGAGCGGGCTTGCCTATGCGCGGCAAGCCTATTTCGGCGTCAGCAATGCCTTCATGCCGCACAGCTGGACTTTGGCTTATGTGGATGGGCGGTGGCGGAGTTTTGATCTGGCGCTGGAGAATTTTGACAGCACCCACATCGTGCTGACCATTGGCAACGGCGATGCCCGTTCTATCGCCGCCGCCAGTCAGCTCGCGAGCTTAGTGCGATTTGACAGCTTGGTTGAGGTTCGCGCCGGCAGTTGAGGCTGGTTGGGCCGGCGTTTGGGTGCGTGCTTGCGCCGATGTCGGTTGCGCATGCGCGGGCGCATTTTGCGTTTGGTTTTCATAGACAACTGGCATTTCCGGCACAGTATTGTCGCGCCCGTCCGTAACGGGCTGCATGTGCGCCGGATCGTTGATGGCGCCGTGCACGATGATGCGCGTGTCCGGCGTTTGCGCTGAGGCGATGGACGCACTGAGCGCGAATGCGCCGGCGAGCAGCGCGAGTTTACGAGATGCAGTCATGATGTTTTCAAACTCCCTCTAAGTTGGTGGAGAAGGCAGCTTGCGGCGTTTGCATCGCGTCGCGCAATTCACCGCTGCGCGAGGTCGCGCGGATGTGAACGACCTCAACGGCGTATCGTAACGGGCCTAGGCGTAGCGAAACATATGCAATCTGCTAGGACTTCCGAAATGCGTGCACGCTCAACGCGGAGGCGGCCCCCGAAGGTCATGAAGGCAAATGAAGCGGCAGGAAGTAGATGGATTTCTCCGCCTGACGTGGCGCGCCTTTCATGTTTTCGCAATTGGGACGGAGACAGGAAAGCGCACTCCGCTTGTCGATCTGGTAGGGGTTGCGACCACCGAGCCATCTGATGTTGTTGGGCAGGTGGTGGATCGCGAGAAGATATGGAACGTCGGTGACAGAGTCGTGCTTTCGCAACAGGACTTGTGGGAGCTTTGCTTTTTCTTCGGGCAGATAGTTATTCCACAAACGTCAAATCATTCGTGGCGCTATTGGAGCGACACGGTGTGCCGCTACGTGTTCAGCCAAACACTTAGAGTCCGTTCGCCAGTTTGCGCTTGCGTTCGACGGAGCTCGGTATTCGCAGGCTTTCGCGGTATTTTGCGACGGTGCGGCGGGCGATGTCGATGCCGCGCTCCATGAGGATTTCGACGATGCGGTCGTCGGAGAGAATATCTTCCGGGGTCTCGCTGTCGACGAGGCCCTTGATCTGGTGACGCACGGCTTCGGCGGAATGGGCTTCGCCGCCGTCGGCGGCGTTGATGGAGGCGGTGAAGAAGTACTTGAGTTCGAATACGCCGCGGGCGCAGGAGAGATACTTGTTCGAGGTGACGCGGCTCACCGTCGATTCATGCATTTCGATCGCGGCGGCGACGGTCTTGAGATTGAGCGGGCGCAGTTGCGAGATGCCGTTGACGAAGAAGGCGTCCTGCTGCCGCACGATTTCGCGCGCGACCTTGAGAATTGTTTTGGCGCGTTGGTCGAGGCTCTTGACCAGCCATGACGCGTTGGTGGCGCATTCGGAGAGGAATTGCTTGTCCTCTTCGCGCACGGCGCTTTTCGAGACGGTCGCGTAATAGCGTTGGTTCATCAGCACGCGAGGCAGGGTGTCGGTGTTGAGTTCGACCACCCAGGTGCCGTCCGGCGCGGCTTTGACATAGACGTCCGGGGCGACGGTTTGCGTTGTGCCGCCGCCGAAACCGGCGCCAGGTTTTGGCGTGAGCGCCCGGATCTCGGCGATCATCTCAGCCAAATCTTCGCGATCGACGCCGCAGACGGTTTGCAGGCGATCAACGTGACCCTTGGCCAGCATGTCGAGGTGGCCGAGCAGTTTCTCCATCGCCGGATCGAAACGGCCGCGCTCTTTCAGCTGCAGCGCCAAGCATTCGGGAATGTCGCGCGCCATCACGCCAGTGGGCTCGAAGCCCTGCATGACTGTGAGTACGCGGGAGACCTGATCTTCTGGCGCGCCGATGCGCGCAGCGATCTCGCGGATATCGCCGCGCATATAGCCCCAGTCGTCGACCAGATCGATCAGCACGCCGCCGATCATGCGCTCGACGGCATCGAGACCGGCTTCAGTGAGCTGAGCGTCGAGGTGTTCGGCGAGCGTGAGATCGTTGGTGAGCGTTTCTTCGAGGCCGGGGAGGTCGTCGAAGCTCTTGCCGGATGAGGCCTTCGACCAGTCCGTGAGCGGCGCGGCGCCAGCTTCGGCAAGTTCGTTGGTGCTGAGGTCAGGGGCCATGTCAGCGACGCTGACATCGAGCGCTGCTTCGGTAGGCGCCACACCGCTATCGAAATCCAGCGCTTGTGCGTCGCCGCCGTCGCTGGCCTTCGGCGCGTCGGCTTGGCTCTCTTCGCGTTCGAGCAGTGGATTGCGCTCGAGTTCGCTTTCCACGAATTCAGTGAGTTCGATGTTGGAAAGCTGCAGCAGCTTGATGGCTTGCTGGAGTTGCGGCGTCATCACCAGGGCCTGGCCCTGGCGCAGCTCTAAGCGGGGGATCATCGCCATTGCGGACCCCGGCTAGTTGAAGGTGTCGCCCAGATACCTTTCGCGCACGGTCTTGTCGGAGCGGATCGCGTCGGGCGTTCCCTCAAACAACACTTCGCCGTCAAACATGATCGAAGCCCGATCCACGATCTGCAGCGTTTCGCGCACGTTGTGGTCGGTGATCAGGATTCCGAGGCCCTTGCTCTTCAGAAAGAGGATGAGCTCACGGATGTCGTTGATGGCGAGTGGGTCAATGCCGGCGAAAGGCTCGTCAAGCAGCATGAACGAGGGCCTTGTCGCCAAAGCGCGGGCAATCTCGACGCGGCGGCGCTCACCACCCGAGAGGGCGGCGGCGGGCGCATCCTTGAGATGATCCACACGCAATTCGGCCAAGAGCCCGTCGACGATCTCGCGGCGCTTCGAAGCCTTAGGCTCCGAAAGCTCGACGATCGCCATCACATTCTGCTCAACGGTCAGACCACGGAAGATCGACGGCTCTTGTGGGAGATAGCCCACGCCGAGCCGTGCGCGCTGGTACATGGGCAGCGTTGTGACGTCCTGGCCGTCCAACAAGATTTGCCCTTGGTCCACGCGAATGAGCCCCGTGATCATATAGAAGCAGGTGGTTTTGCCTGCTCCGTTGGGGCCCAACAGACCGACGACTTCGCCGCGGTTCAGGAACAGTGAAACGTCCTTCACCACGCGGCGGCCGCGATAGCTTTTGGCTATTCTGACCGCGCCCAGGCCGTTTTGAGCGGCTTGGGTCTTGGACGAACGGCTTGCAGCGCCCTCAGGGCTCATATGTCACTGCCGCGGCTAAGAATTCGTGAAGCAAAGTCTAATTGGCGCCAGAATTGCCTTGTGGCGTCCCGTGCCTGGGCACGAACACGCCCCGCACCCGTTGCCCGTTCTGAGGCCGGATGGTGGTCTGGCGGCTGCCGATCTGCAGCACCAGCGTCTCACCACGAATGACGTTTTCCTCTGAAGCCACCACCACGTTTCCGGAGAAGGTGACGCTGTCGGTGGATGTTTCGTAGTCGGCGCGATCGCCACGCGCGGATTGTTGCGGGCGCACGTAGTAGACGTCGCCCTCGGCCAGCATGCGTTGAATGTCGCCAGAGCCGAGGCCGCCGTTAGCCGCTTGATTGCCGGCGCCGGCGGGCGCTGACGAGCGGCTGAAGTAAAGCGTGATCTGGTTGGCGCGAAGCCGCGCATCGTTCTGCACGATATCGACATTGCCGGTGAGCACCAGGCGGTGGTCGCCGTCGAAATACTGCAGATTGTCCGCGGAATAGGAGACGGGTCCGCCGTTCTCGCTGATCTGCGCGTGCGCGGGCGCGGCGATGGCCATCAAGGCCGCGGCGACGAGCGCAAAGGCCACGGTCTTCATTGGTGCGGCTCCCCATTCTGTTGCCGGCGATCCGGGATCTGTCCCCGGACCTCCCCGTGGAGCACCAACGCTCGGTCGCTCTGCCTTAATTCATAACTGTCGGCCTGGAGCACGCCAAGTGGCCCGGCGCCAGTGACCCCACCTTGGCCGGTCAGCGTGCCGTGTTCGAGGTCGACGACCATGTTGGGGGTGGAGAAGCGGTTGCCGCCCCGGTCGGAGAAGAGGACTTCCCCCTGGAAAACCACACGCTTGGCCTGCTCATAATAGACCCCCCGCGGGGCAAGCATGATGGTCCCGGCCTCGGTCCGATAGACCGGGGCATTGAGGAGGATGGGTTGGTTTTCCCCAGCCGGGCGTTCGGCAATCTCGGCCGAGAGCTGGTAGGGGCCGCCGCTTTCGCTGCGGCCGATGAAGCGAGGATTGAGCATCCTTAGCGGTTCGGAAGCCGCAAATTGGCCCGCCTGGAAACCACCCTCGATGGCGTAAAGCGCCATGAATACGAAGACCGAGGCGAACGATGCGCCGGCGCCGGCGACGAAGAGGCGGCGCAGTCCGGAAATCAAGCGCGAACGGCGGCGGGCGGCCTTCAGCGACGAAATTCGCTGGGGCTCCCAAACCTCGTCAGGCGCATGGTGGGCCGTCGCAGACATGAGTGGGGCTTGTCGCCTTGTTCCGGGGCGGAAGCAAGGCGCGGGGCGCCGTGTGTTTATGCGCGCGCGTCGCAAATTGGGTGGACGCGGCGGATTGCCAAGCGTGCAAGTACGGCATGACACGATTGAAACCCTCGCGGCGGGAGTTGGCCGCGATTGCTGCTGGCATCGGCGCTTCGCTGGCGCTCGGACGCGCTGAGGCGAACGCGCCGTCGGGTGCTGTGCAGGAACGGCGCGATCTTTATCCGCAGGGCGTCGCTTCTGGCGATCCGTATCCGGACAGCGTCGTGCTGTGGACTCGCCGGCCGCCGGTTGGCGGCAGTTCGGCGAGCGGTTTGGTCGTCGAAGTCGCGCGCGATGATGGGTTTCGCAATGTCGTGGCGCGCGGACGTGCAGCGATGAGCGCCGACAACGATTGGACCTGCCGTTTCCTCGCGGCAGGCCTGCGGCCGTCTCGCGAATATTTCTATCGCTTCGTCGATGAGCACGGCTTTGCAAGCCGTGTGGGGCGCACGCTCACAGCGCCAGCGCAAAATGCGGATGTGCCAGTGCGGTTTGCGTTCGTGAGCTGCCAAGACCCGACGCAAGGCGGACTGCAAGCGTGGCGGAAGATGATCTTCGAGGATACGCGACGCCCGGAAGCGGAGCGACTGAAGTTCGTGCTGCATCTTGGCGATTTCATCTACGAAATCGTTTGGTATCCCGAGGACCGTGCGAACGGGATGTTGGGTCGCCGACGTCTCCGTGATCTGGTTCGTTATCCTACCGGCGAAAAGATTCGCGATTTCCACGTGCCGACGACAGTCGAGGATTATCGCACCGCCTATCGCGCTTATCTCACCGATCCGGACCTGCAAGATGCGCGCGCACGTTGGCCGTTCGTGAACGTCTGGGACAATCACGAATTCTCTTGGCAGGGCTGGCAGAGCCTGCAGGCCTTCAACGGGCCGCCGCGTCCGGCCGCAACTCGGAAGGTCGCCGCCAACCAGGCGTGGTTCGAATATCAGCCAGCGCGCGTTCGCCAAATGGATGGCCTCCGCTTTGACAGGTTCACGCCGCCGGCGGTGAGCAATGCGGCCACCTTCGACGCATCAACGATTGATGATGATGGCATCGACCGCGAACCGAACAACCTTGCGGCGATCAACAGCCTGTTGATCTATCGCACGCTGCGTTGGGGCAAGCATGCCGGGCTGACGCTGACAGACAATCGATCCTTCCAAGCGCCCGGGCGCGACGGGAGCATGTTTGGCGTGCAGGGATACAATTATTTCTTGCCACAGGACGCCAACGACGCGATCGACATAGGGCGCGCGTATCGAGGCGGGCATCCACCGCAGACCATCCGCTTCAACAATCAGGATGTGCCCAATCCCAGCATCAACCTACCGCCCACAACGACGCTTGGGCCGACTCAGAGAGCCTGGCTCATAGAACAGTTGCGCTCCGCGCGAACGACCTGGAAGATTTGGGGGCATTCGTTCGGGACGCTGCAATGGCGCACCGATCTGCAAAATCTGCCTGCCGGTTTCACGCCGGCTTGGCCGTCGCAGAGCTATGGTCTGATG
>JACQAC010000090.1 GCA_016195245.1 Pseudomonadota bacterium | reverse complement strand
CCACAACCACCAGATGTTCGGCGCAAAATGCAGACCGAGTGCGTCGATCCGGCGGCCCTTCTCAAACAGCACAGCACAGATCAATGCCGCGATCGCCGGGCCCGCCATCATCAGCACGAGTGTGATGAACGTGGCGATTGGCAGACGATCGTAGTGAAGCATCCACGCGCCGATCGTCACGCCCCAACTCAGGAGGAAGGTCAGCGCCAAGAACACGATGGCTTTGCGCGTGACGGACATCAGCTTTCCCCGCCTTGCTCTTCGTTTGCTTGCTCAACCCGCACGCCGCGCGCCTTCAGCGCTTCGCGCAGCAGAAACTCGATTTGCGCGTTCACACTGCGCAAATCGGCGTTCGCCAGCCTCGCCAGCGCTGCGTAGAGCGCTGGATCGAGGCGAAGCGCGAAGTCTTTCTTGTCAGGCGAAGCCATGACGCGGGCCTATTGGTAGAGCGAGCCGGCGTTCACGATCGGCTGGGCATCGCGATCAGCGCACAGGACCACAAGCAGGTTGGACACCATCGCCGCGCGACGTTCGTCGTCGAGCGAGACGATGTCGCGTTCGGAGAGCTGCTTCAGCGCGTTCTCGACCATCGACACTGCGCCTTCCACGATCAGCGTGCGCGCAGCGATCACCGCTTCAGCCTGTTGACGGCGCAACATGGCCCCGGCGATTTCTGGAGCGTAGGCGAGGTGGCTGAGCTTGGTCTCGTCAATCACCACGCCGGCGACGCTGGTGCGGTCCTGCAGTTTCTCACGCAGCAGCTGGGCCACCTCGTCGGCGTTGGCGCGCAGTGTCGGTTCTTCATGCTCGGCGTGGTCGTAAGCGAAGTGCGAGGCGATTTCGCGCACCGCGGTCTCGATTTGGATGTCGACGAAGGATTGGTACTGGTCGACGTCGAACAGCGCCTGGCCGGTATCGGTGACGCGCCAGACCACGACAGCGGCGATTTCGATCGGGTTGCCGCGTTTGTCGTTTACTTTGAGCTTCTCGCCGGTGACGTTGCGCACCCGTAGGGAGATCTTGGTGCGCTTGTACCAGGGCAGCACCCAGCGCAGGCCTGACACGCGGTCGGTACCCTCGTAGTTGCCGAAGAGGGTGATGACGGCCGCTTCGTTCGGCTGGAGCGAATAGAAGCCGCTGAGCAGCAGGACCAGGATCAGCGTGAGAGAACTCAGGATGATCACCATCCCGACCTCTTCGTGGTTAATCAAATCAACCAAACTCCAGCCCATCAGCGCCAGCACGATGAAGGTCAGCAGCAGCATCAGCCCGCCATTGGCGGCGCTGGCCTTGCGTTCCTCGGTGCGTTTGAGAGCGGCGGCAGCCATCGACTTCCCTCCGTTTAAGATCAAAGTGATATCACTGTAATACTGGATGGTCGAGTAATTCAAGCGAAATCGTTCGCCGTTCACCACGCGGGTAAATCGGCCCTTAAGGGCATTTTGCTACCGTCGCCCTGGGTAAATATCGGTTTTTGAGGCCGAAAATGGGTACTGGTTGGTGTTCTTCTGGGCGCTCTTTGCGGGCGTTCGGTCAAAATCGCAGCGGCAACGTGGCCATGCTTTGGGGCCTGATGGCGGTAGTGCTTGTGGGCACGGTCGGCATCAGCGTCGATTTCACACGCGCGCAAATGATCCGGGCGCAAATGCAGAACGCTGCCGACGGCGCGGCGCTCGCGGCCGCTCGCGACTATGGCGCCAGCCTCTCTCAACGCACCACCGCCGCCCGCACCTATTTTGACGCCGAAGCAGGAGATTACGGTGGTGCGGCGGCCAATTTCAGCCTCACGCCGATGCCGGATGGAACCTACCGCGTGCAGGCCTCGGCGCCGATGTCGATGAGTCTTGCCTCGGTCATTTCCAACAACCCATGGACGATTGCGGTCGCCTCGGACGCAATTCAAAGCGGCGTCAATCTTGAAGTCGCCTTGGTGCTCGACACCACCGGCTCGATGTCAGGTCAAAAGATCATCGACCTGCGCAACGCCGCCACCAACCTCGTGAACACTGTTGTTCGCGCACAGCAGAGCCCGTTCTATTCGAAGGTTGCGCTAGCTTCGTTCTCAGTCGGCGTCGATGCCGGTGGCTCAGCTAGCGCGATCCGTGGCGCTGTCACGCCCGGACACTCGATCTCGGCCGCCGACTGGCGCAGCAGTGCCGCGCGCAACATCACAGCGGCGGTGCGCGGCAGTCCCAGCACGACCATAACCATCACGTCCGCGGCGCATGGGTTTTCGAACGGCGACACGGTTTGGATTTCTGGCGTCGGGGGGATCACCCAGCTGAACAGCAAGAAGTGGGTCGTCTCCGGCGTAACCGCCACCACCTATCAGGTGACCGGCGTGAGCGGCTCAACGAGCTTCACTTCCGGCGGCACCGCAACGCGCTGCGCCACCAGCGCGTGTGAAGTCGTCGTCACCGCCAATAGCCATGGCCTTGCCAACGGCGCCTACGCCTACATCTCCGGCGTTAGCGGCATGACCCAGATCAACAACGCGGCGAACACGGCGTGGCTCGTCTCAAACGCAACCGCCAATACCTATGTGCTCTCTGGCACGAGCGGTCCGACCTTCAGCAACTACACATCGGGCGGCACCTCCTATTGCACGGTCTATGGTTGTCAGTACCAACGCTTCACCAGCCAAACGGGCGCCACGCGTGTGTTTGGCGTGACCACCTGTGTGTCTGAGCGCACTGGTGCGAACGCGTTCACGGACGCATCGCCAAGCGCATCGCCATTTGGCATGAATTATTCGGTTGGCTCGGACAATCCGTGCGCGAGCCCCAACCCCATCATGCCGCTGACCACGAATACCAACGCGCTCAACACGCGCATCGCCTCGCTCACCGCCGGCGGTTCTACCGCTGGACACATCGGCTTCGCCTGGGGCTGGTATCTCGTGTCGCCGAACTTCAGCTACCTCTGGCCTGCCGCCAATCAACCCGCGGCATACGGTGCGCCGAGCACCATGAAGATCGCCGTCTTGATGACGGACGGTGTCTTCAACACGTCTTACTGCAACGGCGTTATCAGCCAGCTCTCCGGCTCAGGCAGCGGCAGCACGGCCAACCACATCAACTGCAACTCCGCGAATGGCGATTCACCAACGCAAGCTCTGGCGGTATGCAACGCGATGAAACAGCAAGGTGTGACGGTTTACACCGTGGGCTTCGACCTGCAGGGCGATGCGAACGCCATCTCGCTGCTGACCAATTGCGCCTCCAACCCGCAGCACTTCTACAATGCGGCGACCGGCGCGGATCTGCAGGCGGCGTTTCAAGACATCGCCCGCCAGATCACACAGCTACGAATATCGCACTAGACGCTATTGCGCGGGCGCCTGGAACTGCACCGCGATGCGGGTCCGCGTGCCGACCGCGCCGCTGCCGTCGGAGAGGACCGGCGCCACGCGATAGGAGTTGGCGACGCTGAGTGCGGCGTGACCAAAACCCAAGCCAGGCGGCGTCTCGCTGGCGACACCGCAGGCCAATCCAAGACTCGGCGTCACCGTGCAATTCAGTTCGACCCGGCCGCCGACGCCTTGGCGCGAAGCGGCGTCCGGATAGAGATCGGCAATCCGGCGCGCTGTTGGGCGCGAGGTCCACCGCACTGCGCCTTGCGGCGCTGGTGCCGCGACAACTGGCGGCGGGCTGTTCATCGCGACGACAGTTGGCGGCGCGTCCTGCTGCGGACCCATGGGCGTCGCGGTATTTTGCGCGCCGATGCGCGCTGGGTTGGACGTTACTTGCGTGTTGCTCTGTGGCCCGAACAGCGAAATCGGACCGCCGCTGGTCGTATTATTCGCGGTTCGCGGCGCGGAGAAGGGTGATGCGGCCGCGTTCACGTCACGCGTTGCCGGTTGAGCCGTTGTCGCGCGCTGAGGTGGAGGTTGGGGCTCGCGCCGCGGAGGCTGGGCCTGTTGGATCGGAGCGGGGCGTGATGGTGTGGTCAGCTGCGAGAGCGACGTACCACCGGTTTCCGGCGCCGACGGTGGCTCCAGCGATGGCGCCGAGGCCGGCTCTTGTGATTGCGACTGCGAGCGGTCCTGGCCAAAATTCGGAAGGCCGCCATTGCCGAAATAGAGCCCGCCAGCGAGGGCAACGCCGCCCAGAATGGCGATCAGCACGAAGGCGCGCAGTGGGCCGCCTTCGCCCTTGGGCGGGCGACTTCTGAAAACGCGCCATCAGGACCATAGCGAGCCAAGTAATCCATGAAGTCGGCGGGGTTGCGGCTGTCGCGTATGGCGCGCCAGTGCTCTGATTCAGATTGCAGGGCTTCGCTGGGTGGCGCCGAAGCGGGACGGGCTGGTGCGCGCGGCGGCGGAGCAGCGCGCGCTGGCGGCGGTTCGTAGGCGGGCGGCTCCTCCGTCGCGGATGCGCCTGCTGAAGCGCGCTGCGAATTCACCATGCGGTCCACCGCGAAAAATAGCGGATCGAGCGAGGGATCGTTAGGATCGCCATTCCAGTCGGACAGGTCGAAGGATGGTGAATTTCCAACGCTCGACGGCGGCGGCGGCTCAATCAGGCTGGCGACAACCGCCTTGTCGGCATTGATGACCCGTTGGGCGGCATCAAGGAAGGGCCGCGAACGGATGGAAGCGTGCGACCAGACCACGACGCCGGCGCCGCTGGATCGCAAAGCGCCATCACTTGAAGGCGCACCACCAATACTGAACCCCGCGGCTTCGAACATCTCGGCCAGAGCCTTGGCCTGAGGTTCATCCTCGCGAACGCAAACAATAAGCACGTCCGCCATGCAGACTCCTGTGTCCCTCAGGCCCCAGCGCGGAAGGAAGCCAGATAACACGGAATATTGTGGCGTGAACACGGTGAACGTGCGCGGTCACATGAATTCCGTGTCAAATCACCAGTTCAAAGGCCCCGGTTTCGAGATTAAGCACTTCGAGGCTGCCGTCGGCCACCCCATAGCGGGCGCCTGCAAGCTTCAGACCATGCTCCTGGATGGCGCGGGCGACGAACGGAAACGTCTTCAAATTCTCAAGCGTGACGCGGATGGACTCGTGCTCCAGCGCCTCGGCCGCGTCGCCGCTGCAACCCTCGATACGTGACTTGGCAGGATCGAGTAGGCCAATCCAAGCATCGAGGAACGAGCTGGGATCGCGTGGCTCAGTGCTCAACGCCGCAGCGACGCCGCCGCACTGGGCGTGGCCAAGCACCAATATGGTTTCCACGTAGAGCTTGCTGACCGCGAATTCGATCGCGGCGCTCACGCCGTGGAAGCCAATGCTTCCCTCCTCGCAGGGTGGCGCGAGATTGGCGACATTGCGGATCACGAAGAGTTCGCCCGGCCCGGCGTTGAAGATGGTCGCTGGGTCGACGCGGCTATCGGAACAGGCGATCACCAGCGTGCGCGGCGATTGTCCGCGCTCAGCCAAGCGGCGGTGTAGCGCGCGCAGTTCCGGCCAGCGTTTCTCGCGATAGATGCGATAGCCTTCGATCAAGTGCTCCATGAGCGTCCTTCAACTGCCGCGACCGCGGGAGGGCAAGCGCTTTCTAGCTCTCGATGCGCCACGGTGGATGCGTGCGATTGTCACCTGCGCAATAGAGGCAAAGCGCATTGCCAGCGGGATCACGCAGCCAGGCTTCATACCAGAGCCAGGTTTGCATCGTGGGTTCAAGCTCGAACATGATGCCGGCGGCCTTGAGCCGAGCCACCTCGGCATCGACATCGTCGCACTCGAAGTAGATGTGTGGCGCGCGTTCGCGCGGGATTTCCTTGCTGGTGATGTGGAGCGAGAATGTCGATCCGTCATCGGGCAACTCGAAGCGCGCATAATATTCGTTTTTGACGATGAGCTTGAGGCCGAGTTGGCGATAGAATCCGATCGAGGCATCGAGATCATTGCAGGCGGCGGTGACTTGATTGAGGCGCATTCCGCTTATTTAGCGTCGTGTCCGATTTCGGCCAGCGGGGCGTGCGCGATCACTTCATATTTGGCCCAGGAGTTGATCATGAGCTTTCGCACTACTGGTCTCGACCCCAATCTGTTTGTGGATTTGCATGCGCTGAGCGACGGAGAACTCGCCGCGCGTGGCATGCAACGCATGCGGGTCGAGCGCAAGCCGGACGCACCGTGCCGAATTTCGTTGGACGACGCAGAGATCGGCGAGACAGTTGTGTTGCTAAGCTATGATCACCAGCCGGCAGACACGCCCTATCGCCAGCAGGGGCCGATTTTCGTGCGCCACGCGGAGACGCGGTTCGATGCGGTCAATGTGATTCCGCCGGCGCTGGCGCGGCGGCCGCTATCCTTACGCGGTTTCGACGCCGATCACATGATGATCGAAGCTGATATCGTTGATGGGGCGGAGGCGGCGGCGCTGGTTGAGCGGTTCTTCAGCAACGCGCGCGTGGCCTACATTCACGCCCACTATGCCAAGCGCGGCTGTTACGCGGCGCGTTTCGATCGCGCCTAGTTCACCAACAGGCTGGCGGCGAGCACCTTCATGGCGCGCGCGGCGTTGATGTGTGGCGCAACAGAGCCTTGCGCTTTCGATACAATCATGGCGCCTTCGATCGAGGCGAGCATGGCAGAGGCAAACGAGTTCGCGTTTTTCGCGGTCATGCCGCGCGCACGCGCGGCGGAGGCCATCTCTTTTTCCCAGCCGGCAAATACCGCACGCACGATTTCGTTGAGCTTTGGATTGGAATTGCCCATCTCGGCGGCGATGGCGGCGATCGGGCAGGAGGCTTTGTAGTGGCGGTCCCTGATGCCCTCGGCCGTCGTCTTGAAAACCTGCTGGATGTAATAGGCCATATCGCACCCCGTCTCGTGCAGGGCGCGGAATTGGGCGTTCACATTTTCGCCAACACGGCGGACGGCCTCGACCCCGATTTCCTCCTTGCCGCCAGGGAAGTGGAAATACAGGGATCCGCGCGGAGCCCCTGATTTCTCAAGCAATTCCGCCACGCCGACGCCTTCGTAGCCGCGGGCGCGGAAGAGCTCCACCGCAGCGTCAATCAGGCCTTCGCGGGCGGATGAAACTTTGGCCATCGCGGCAATCTAGCACTTGTATGACGATCGGTCTAGTGATAGCTGACAATAGACCGGTCATCATAGTGGCCGGGTTTTCCTCCCCGGGAGACTTTTCATGCGTACAACACTCTTTTCGATCTTGGCCCTCGGCGCGGTGCTGGCGCCGAGCTTTGCTTCCGCCGACACGGTGAGCGATCGCTCCGCGGCGGTTTCGCTCTGCCGCAGCCAGGTGGCGCAGCAAGCCGGCGTTGACCTGGTCAGCGTTCGCCTCACCAACGTTCGTGCGGTTCTGCGTAACGTTCGCGTTGATCTGAGCGTGCGTGGTAGCCAGCATGTGCGCTGCGACGTGACGCGCGGCCAAGACGGCGCGCTGCAGGTGGCGTCCATCACGCCGCCGATTCAGACGGCGTCTGCTCAGTAAGCTTATTGCCCAGCGTCCGGGGCGCCTCCCGCACGGACGTTTCTCCTCCCCGGCGCCTTCGCTCACGCGAGGGCGCCGTTTCTTTTGCGCGAATGCAGTGGACGTGCCTCGCTTCGCCGCTCTAAGCGACTCGTCATGGCCGACGTGCGCACGCTCTTTGTTTCCAAGCTCTACCAAGCCACGCTCGCTGATACTGCGGCGCTCAACCGCGATCTCGCGAAGGCGTGCCGCGCCATCGCCGCGGATGATAAGGCGGGGCAGCGCTGGAGCCGCGAGCAAGGTTATCCGGGCTATACGTCTTATGCATCGCTGAACGATCTGCCGATGCGCGATCCGGCGTTCGCGGCGCTGAAGCGTGATCTCGATAAGCACGCGGCTGCGTTCGCGAAGACGCTGCATTTGGAGCTCGGAGGCAAG
>JACQAC010000116.1 GCA_016195245.1 Pseudomonadota bacterium | reverse complement strand
TAGCGGCCCAAAGCGTCCGCGAAAACACGATCATGGGGCACCCAATCCGAGATAACGCGTCGAAGGGCTGCTTGTCGCGCTTGCGGCAGGCCGGTCAGCATTTGCTCGGGCGAAGTACGATCCGGTTCCGTGAACAGGATATCGAAGGCAATCGCTGCGGCGCCAGCTTCGCCAAGTTTGGTGGTGAGATCGGCCATCGTCGCCCGCGACCACGGCCATTGCCCAAGATGCGCTAAAGAGGCTTCATCGATGTCAACAACCCGCACCTGCGCTGGCGTCGGCGGTTGAGCGGGAGCGAGGCGCTGATAGGTGTCGAACGCCAGAAACCGCAGCGATTGGAGCAGGCCAGGACGCGCGTAAAACACCGCCGTCACCAACGCGAGGAAGATCAAGACGAACAGCCAATACCAACGAGGCTTTGCTTGCTCCCTTTGCTTCTTTGGCTCGACCACGCTCAATCCCCGTTCAGCACCCGCCCTGTGTTGGAGCGGCGCGACCGAGAAGGCAAGCAACCGACCCGCTTTGGCGACTTAGAGCGCGATGCTCGCTGCAATGGCGACGGCGATTACGCCAGCGCATGACCATGCGGCGATGGCGGTCTTGCGCGGGGTTTTCCAAGCGCAAGCGGCAACCGACGCCAGCGCGACACAGGCGCCGACGATCGTCCAATAGGCGTACCGAAAATCTGACGCGACGCCAAATATGACGTAGGTGGCGAGATAAATGAATGCCGATGCGGCGATCGCCGCCGCGAACCGGCGTTGTGGGGAGTCAGTTGCGAACCACGCGAGCACGAGCGCGGAGCCCGAAAGCAGCAGCCACAGGTAGGGTCGAAACAACGGCGTGCTCGAAAGGGCGTTCGAGATCACTTCGTAGAACCTGAAGAGCGGATTTGGGTGGTGCATATGACGCGGGTCGGTCATCTCGCTTTCCATGAATGCGTCATGCACCGGAATTGGCCCAAGCCACCGCATCATAAGATTGGTGAAAGTGAGCCGGTGCGCTGCGTACTGCACCGGGTGCTGCGCCATGGCGCTGATCCAGGCGTGCGAAATCGCCGGACCGCCCCACAGTTCGCGATCGTCCAGCGTCTGGGTGAAGAACCTGCAGGGCCCCATGCCGACATGATCCCATTTGTCCGGGGCGTAGCAGTCGGGAATGCGGCGCGCCTGCTCCGGCGTCCAGGGGCCGGGAACCAGGTTGGTGTGCGTTTGGTGCGAGATGCCGACGAGGTCGAACAAGAAGAGTGAGTCTTCTGGGTGCTGTGCTTCCGCTTGAACGATACGGCTGTTGAAGACCGACGCGCCGGCGAGCAGCAGAGCCGGGATCAAGAGGCACGCCGCTACTTGTGGCCAAATTCGGCGCGAGAACACGTCGATGTTTAGAAGATAGAGCGCCAGCGGCGCAGCGGCGAAAATCGAATTGCCGCGCACGAGCGCACCGTAAACGAATGCCGGCAGGATTGCGGCATACTCAAGCCAACAAAGCCTTCCGCGCCACGCAAATCCGCGAAAGGCGACCCCCGCCGCGAACAGCCACGCCGAGGCCAGCGCGACGTCCTTCCACAACAGACCAAGATAGTTGAACACGAACGGCGCCAATCCGATCAACGGTAGAAGAACAGCGCAGCGTGCGCCCTTGGCGACAAGCGTATCGCTTACGGCCCAAACGCCACCCCAAAATAGCGAGAGATGAACGAAGAAGAGGGGCTCAGGTCCGTCGTGGATATGCAGGAGCAATGACCACAGCGCCGCCATGATCGGCGGGTGCCAGTCTTCGAACTCGCCGCTTTGCGCCTGCGAGAATTGGTTGAGGCTATCGGGTGTGAAAATGCCAGGATAGAAAACGAGCACTGAAAGCAGAAAGCCAAACAGCGCCAGCGCCGCCGCGGTCCAATTCGGCCAGACGCTGGCGCGCGCAAGTGTCGGTTTCGAACCTTCCACGCTCTCCCCCAAGCGCATTCAGCGCCACGGTTCGGGAAAAGCAAGGTACGCCATGCGCCGCGCTTCGCGGCGCGCAACCGAGACACCGTCGAGAATGAGGCCGCAGGTGATGCTGAGGAACGCTAGCAAGCCGAGGCTTACAGCGAGCAGCCAAGTCGGCTGGCGGGGAACCAGCCCAGTGCGCAGGAACTCAAAAATCACAGGCACGCCGAGCGCCGCGCCAGCCAGCAACAATGCGAGCGCGCCCGCCGTGAAGAACTCGATTGGGCGCTGCTCGCGCACAAGCCGCGCAACGAAGCGCATGATGCGGATGCCGTCCTGAATCGAATTAAGCTTGCTGACGGAGCCGGCGGGGCGCTCGCGATAGGGAATGGGCACTTCCTCAACTGCGACGCCCATTTCCAGGGCATGCACGGTGAGATCTGTTTCGATCTCGAAGCCGGTGGAAAGTGCGGGGAAGCTCTTTACGAAACGTCGCGTCATCACTCTGTAACCGGAGAGCATGTCGCCGATGCGCGCATGGAACGCCCAATTGACCAACGAGGTCAGCAGCCAGTTTCCGAACACGTGCCCTGGCCGATACGCTTCGGCGGTGGTGTGGCGCCGACGGCCGATGACCATATCGAGCCGGCGTTCGATCAGGCGCCCGATGAGTTGCGGCGCCGCGGAGGCGTCGTAGGTATCATCGCCGTCAACCAGAACATAGACGTCGGCCGATACATCCGAGAGCATACGGCGCACCACGTTGCCTTTGCCTTTGCGGAGTTCGCTGCGCACCAACGCACCAGCCTCCTGAGCGCGTACACTGGTGTCGTCAGTGGACGCGTTGTCGTACACATAGATATCGGCGTTGGGTAAAGCCGCCCGAAAATCGCGAACTACTTTGGCGATAGTCACGGCTTCATTGAAGCACGGCGCAAGCACCGCGATGCGCGGCGCCGGATCGGTGACCCGCCCTTCAACAAGGCGCGGGCGCAAGGGCGCAGGCGTCGTCATGGCGCGGACGCTCTATGTGTGGCGTCATCCGCCGGCTGGGCGACCACAACCCCGCCGGTGCGACGCAACTTGCCCCACGCCTGGGTCGCGCCCGCCAGCGCCTTCGACACCGCGCGCCACACGGCTATGTACATGATCTGACGATAGACGAAGCGTTGGAGCGGCTGCAGCCACAGCAAGCGCCGGTCTTCGTCGTCAAGCGCTATGGCCACCCAGGCAGCGGCGAGTTCAAGCGCGACAAAGGCGACGTAGATGAAGACGATGAGCCAGATCGCTGGATCGTACAGCGGCGCGATGTCAGCGTGCTGAAGAGATTCGAGCCAACCAAAACCGCGTCCGATGAGCGCGAAGAGCAACTGCAGGTCGACGAGCGGCGCTAGCACTTGCAGGGCGATTTGGAAGAGCCACAGCGAGGGCAAGGCGAACGAGCCGAACCAGCCGTAGTGGAACACGGCGTCGCGGTGTTTCCATAGGCACTGCAGCGTGCCGAAGGTCCAACGGAAGCGCTGACGCATCAAAGCTTTCAGTGTCGCCGGCGCCTCCGTGAACGCAACGGCGCCCGCTTCATTGGCAATGCGCCAGCCATGACGGCGCAACCGCCATGTCAGGTCCATGTCCTCGGCAAGCGTGTCAGCGCTGTAGCCGCCGGCCTCACGCACGGCTTCTGCACGCCACGCTCCAATCGCACCCGGCACGACAGTTATGGCGTTGACGTGCGCCAGCGCCCGGCGATCGATGTTCTGCGACGTGATATACTCAATCGCCTGCCATCGCGTGATGATGTTGACGCGATTGCCGACGCGAACGTTGCCCGCAACCGCCGCCACCTTGGGATTGTCGAAATGCCGCGTCAGCGCAGCAATCGCGTCGGGCGCAATTTGCGTGTCCGCGTCGATGCCTACAACGACGTCTGCGTGGGCGTGCGCTAGCGCCAGATTGAGCGCGGAGGCTTTGCCGCCGTTGGGCTTCGACAAGACCAAGAGTCTTGGTTCGTTGGCGAATGCCGCTGCGACCACCGCAGCGGTTCCATCGGTAGAGCCATCATCGACTAAGATGGCGCGCACATCGACATCGCGGCTCGCGAGCACGCTGCGAATGTTGGCTTCAATGACGGTCGCTTCGTTATGCGCGGCGATCAATACGTCCACGCAGTGCAGGCCCCGTGTGACGGGCGCCGCCGCATCGCGGTTTCGCAAGGACGCGAGCCACAGCATCAGCGCGATGCGCGCCAAACCGAGTACGATTGCTGCCGAGAAGCCCCAAAAGATGAACGCCGAAATGCCACGCCATGTGGTGAAGAAGGCGTTATCGACCTGTGCGAGCCGCATGTCCTCGGCGTTGAGACGCGGCACACGGGCATCAATTCGCCATCCGAGCTGGGATCGGCGTCGGCGTTGAAGGGCGGACGAAAGAGCCGCGTTGAGCGCCCGACAATGGATTCGATGGCGCGCTGCGTGGCCGTCAGTTCCAGTCTTACCCTTTCCGGCCCGACATGCGCCATGTTCGGATGCAGAAAGGAGTGATTGCCGATCTCATTGCCGTCCTGCATCACCCGGCGAACGAGGTCCGGATAAGCGACCGCGCTCTGGCCAATCATGAAGAATGTCGCATTGACGTGATGGCGGCGCAGCACGTCCAGGATCGCGGGCGTCCAGCGCGGATCGGGGCCGTCGTCGAACGTGAGCGCGACGTTGCCGTCAGAATCGCCCTGGCGTGCGACCAACCAGCTGGTCGGATAAGTCTGGTAGCTTTCCTCGTCGATAAGTCCGTTGCGATGATTGATATCGTAAGTGCGCAGGCCGGAAGATGGCGGGCGGCGCACAGTGAGCAGCTCGCCCTCGCCAATGAATTCCGGTTCATTGGGAGGCGTCAAAACCTGTAGATCGGGGCGCGCCGGCAAGTTGCGTCCGAAGACCCGCCAAGTGGAACTGTCTTCCATGCCAAGCGCCCACAATGCTGCGCCGCGCGTGTTGTAGTGACTGGCGATGCGCATCGCGTTTGCAACGGTAACGGCATCAAGAAACCACACTTCGTGGCCGACATTGTGTTCGTCAGAGTACGTGTAGGTCGGTTCCAGTGCGGCGCCGTCGAAGTCGATAACATCTTGAGCGCGTTCCTGGTCGCGATAGCCGGCAGCCTGTGCGATGGCTTCTGCGTTGGTAACGGTTTGCGGTTCCGAACCGTCACGCGCCCAATCGTAGCCATAATCGCCGACGCCGAGCACGAGCTTGTCGGCGGGCGCCGCAAGGCTGAACTTGCGCAGCACGCTCTGCACAAATCCTGCCGACGCTATCGGCCCCGGTGCATTCGGCGTATCGTGCTCATCATAAGCCATCGCGACCACGTAGTCGGAGAGATGCGCCAGCGCGCGAATGGTGGCGACGTCGTCGCTAGCCTGCACCGCAACCGACAGTTCTTTGCCGCGCGCATGGAGCGCACGGCCGAGCTCATCGAGCCAGGCCTCATAGGCAGGCCACATGCTCTGATCGAGAAACTCGATGTCGATCTGCAGACCATCTAATTCATTGGCGTCGACGAATTGAGTCAACTGCCGGATTATGGCTTGGCCAGCGCCCGGCGTTCGCAGCATCAACTCGATGCAATGAGGATCGAAGCGAGAGTTTTCAGCGTTGGAAACCGTGGGCACAATGCGTAGATGATGCGCGCGCGAGATCCGCATTAGAGGCGTCGTCGTGGGCGTGGTGCGCGGATCCCAATCGGCGCTGCGCAAGGAGCGGCCGTCCGGTCCGATTTGCAGCCACGCCGGATAGACGTGCGTGAGACCGTCCGCATGCATCCGTAGCGAGTCGATCGCACCCTGCTGCCAGGGCGGAAAATATGCCCCGATTACACGGGCGTTCGCGGGCAATGGCTGAGACCGTGGACGCGGCGCGTCAAACGTCACGCGTCGTTCACGCAGGTGGCGGATGGCGGCGGGAGCATGCACGAGCCGGAGGCCCGACTGACTGGTTACGGGTAATATCTGCGGTGCTATTGCAAGACTGGTGGTGAAGCCCACCAGCAACAGGACAGCGGCGGTAGCGACAATCCAGGCGCCGAGCTGCAATCGACGTGCTCGCCGTCCGGATGGGTCGAAGAATACGGGCTCATCGGAAGGGGTGCGGCCGGCCATCACTCACTCATGTCGCGGCAAAAAAAGAGCGCTGCCCGCCCGCGACGGCAAAGCAGCGCTCTGAGGCGAGGGGTTTAGTGCCCAGTCTTGCTGCTGGACGTGGTGGTCGACGAAGATGGCGCTGCCGTGGAACTCGTCGTCGCCGTGGAGCTGGTGGTCGCCGTGGATGTGGTCGTCGCCGGCGCGGTAGCGGTACTCGTATCGGTCGATGCGCTGGTGGTGGTTGCCGCCGTTGTCGAGCCGGATGTTGTGGTTGTCGTCGAGCCACAGGCCGCCAGCGCGGCAAAGGCGCCGGCCGCCGCCAAACTCAGGATCAAACGCATGCTTTCCTCCTCCCGGAAATGGGAAAGGAAAGACCTCGGCGCTCAATCTGTCAGACGCCTTGGCGTAATCTGACAAACTTGAAAGCGACGGTCAGGGTGGCGCGTTGCCCCATCGGATTTGCGCCGATATTTGCCGTCCGAAACCCGTCCGGCCTCTGCACCGCGCAGCCTAGCTGGCGGCTTACGAACAACAACGAACGCGCTCCCGGTTGCACCCGCCGGGGGCGTTCTCCCTATGCGCTAACACTCGACGACGTTCACCGCTAAGCCGCCTTGGCTTGTTTCTTTGTATTTCGACGACATGTCCAATCCGGTCTGCCGCATCGTCTCAATCACCTGATCCAGCGAGACTTTGCTCGCCTCGGTCGAGTGCAACGCCAAGCGCGCGGCATTTACCGCTTTCACGGATCCCACCGCGTTGCGTTCGATGCACGGAATTTGCACCAGCCCGCCAACTGGATCGCAGGTCAGGCCAAGATTGTGCTCCATGCCAATCTCGGCAGCGTTCGCGACCTGTTGCGGCGTTGCGCCCCAAACCGCGGCCAAGCCGGCGCCTGCCATCGAACATGCAACGCCAACTTCGCCCTGACAGCCCATCTCCGCGCCCGAGATCGAGGCGCGTTGCTTGTAAAGGAGGCCAATGCCGCCGGCCGTGAGCAGAAAGCGCCGCGCGTCGCGCACATGCTCTTCGCCAGCCAAGCAATAATGCTTCATGATCGCCGGTAGGATGCCGGCCGCACCGTTGGTGGGCGCCGTCACGACTTGCCCGCCTGCGGCATTCTCTTCGTTCACCGCCATCGCATAGACGTTGAGCCAATCGAATAATCGCTCGGCTTCGTTGCTGTTTGGGGTGTCTTGCAGTTTGCGCCAGATCGCCGGCGCTCGGCGCTTTACCTGCAGTGCGCCGGGCAGAATGCCTTCGCGCGTGAGCCCACGCTCAATGCAAGCAGCCATCACCGCCGCGACGCGATCGAGACGCGCATCGGTTTCGGCGCGCGAACGCATTGCATCTTCGTTGGCGTAGACGATCTTCTCGATGGACTTGTTCTCGCGTGCGCAATGAGCCAGCAGATCCGCGGCGCTGGCGAACGGGAAGGGCACCGCGCGGCCCGTGGCGATCAGGTCCTTCGGCGCCGGCGCGCGCAGCTGCTTGGCCGTGGCGATGAACCCGCCGCCGGTGGAATAGTAAGTTTCGTCGAATAACACGGCGCCGCCCGCGTCGAACGCTGTCAGCTTCATGCCGTTCGGGTGCAATTCGGGGATGACATCGTAGGCGAATACAATGTTGGCATCCGGGTCGAACGCGATTTCGCGCGTGCGCAGTAGCGAGACCTTCTTCTCCGCCGCTACCCGCGCCACGACACGATCGGCTTCGTCGGAGTCCAGCGTCTCTGGATCGAACCCGAACAGTCCCAGTATCACCGCCTTCGGCGTCGCATGGCCCTTTCCGGTAAAGGCCAACGAGCCTTGCAGCTCGACGACGACCTTCGCGACCCGCTCCAGCGGCGTCTGCTGCTTCAGATCCTCAAGAAAGCGCTTGCCGATGCGGATCGGGCCCAGCGTGTGGGAACTGGAAGGCCCGATGCCGATGCGAAAAAGTTCGAGGACGGAAAGCATGCTGGCTGCTCAATGCGCCGACGGGCGGGCGCAATCAATCTATATAGAGAGACGCCGAAGCCATTGGCGCCCCGAAGCAATTGGTCCATGAGCTTCGCCTCGAAGGAGACGCCTGACGATGAAGGCCCTGGTCAAAAAAGAAGCCAAGCGCGGCCTGTGGCTGGAGGACGTGCCGGAACCGGAAGCGGGCCCAAACGACGTGAAGATCCGCGTCAAGCGCACCGCCATCTGCGGCACCGACATCCACATCTATAAGTGGGACGAGTGGGCTCAGAAGACCATTCCCGTGCCCATGGTCGTTGGCCACGAATTCGTCGGCGAGATCGTCGAGGTCGGCGACAATGTGAACGACTACAAGCCTGGCATGATCGTCTCGGGCGAGGGCCACATCGTCTGCGGCCGCTGCCGCAATTGCATGGCGGGGCGGCGTCACCTGTGCCCATACACGAGCGGCGTCGGCGTCAACCGTCCGGGCGCGTTCGCTGAATACATCGTCATCCCCAACGCCAATGTCTGGCACCACGCGGACGACATTGATCTCGACATCGCCGCCATCTTCGATCCGTTCGGCAACGCCACCCACACGGCGTTGCAATGGGACATGATCGGCGAGGACGTGCTGATCACCGGCGCCGGGCCGATCGGCGCGATGGCCGCGGCGATCGCCCGCCACGTCGGCGCCCGCCACGTGGTCATCACTGACATCAACGATTACCGTTTGGCGCTGGCGAAAAAGCTCGGCGCAACCCGCACAGTCAACGTCTCCAAGGAAACGCTCGGCGACGTGCAAAAGGAGCTGGGCATGACCGAGGGCTTCGATGTTGGCCTCGAAATGTCGGGCGCGCCCGGCGCGCTTTCCGATATGATCGACAACATGAGCCACGGAGCCAAGATTTCGATGCTCGGCATTCCCAGCGGCGACATGAAGATCGATTGGAACAAGGTCGTCTTCAACATGCTGACCATCAAGGGCATTTACGGTCGCGAGATTTTCGAGACTTGGTACAAGATGACGACGCTCATCCAATCCGGTCTCGATCTCAAACCGATCATCACCCACCGCTTCCCGTATCAGCAATTCGAGCAGGGTTTCGAGACGATGCTGGAAGGCAAGTCCGGCAAAGTGATTTTGAATTGGGATTAGTTGTTGGCTGGTGGCACACCGCCCCCTTGAGTCATTCCGGGCGGAGCGAAGCGGAGACCCGGAACCCAGGGGATCGTTGAGCTCGGTGTGTGTTGCCCTGGGTTCCGGATCGCGCTCCGCGCGTCCGGAATGACTCTGGTAATTTCGCGCGCATGTGGAGAGCAGGATGTACGGGGCATTCAAGGACCACCTTCAGCGTGAGCTCGCGGGCATTCGCGAAGCCGGCTTCTATAAGGAAGAGCGCATCATCTCGACGCCGCAGGGCGCTGAGGTGGGCGTCAGCGGCGGCAAGCGGCTGATCAATCTTTGCGCCAACAATTATCTCGGGCTCGCGCAAGAACCGCAGGTGAAGGCGGCCGCGCAAGCCGGGCTGGAAGAGTGGGGCTACGGCATGGCATCCGTCCGCTTCATTTGCGGCACGCAGACCATTCATAAGCAACTCGAAGCGCAGCTCTCGCAATGGCTGCAGCTGGAAGACACCATCCTCTATCCCTCCTGCTTCGACGCCAATGGGGGCTTGTTCGAAACGCTGCTCGGCGCTGAAGATGCAGTGATTTCCGATGAGCTGAACCACGCTTCCATCATCGACGGCATCCGCCTCTGCAAGGCGCAGCGCTACCGCTACAAGAACAACGACATGGCCGATTTGGAAGCGCAGCTGAAAGCAGCCGACGCCGCCGGCGCGCGTTTCAAGCTCATTTCCACGGACGGCGTCTTCTCCATGGATGGCGTCATCGCCCAGCTCGACAAGATTTGCGATCTGGCCGAACGCTATGGCGCGCTCGTCCATGTCGATGACTCGCATTCCACCGGTATCGTCGGCAAGAACGGACGCGGCACCGCCGAGCATTGCGGCTGCATTGAGCGCATTGATGTCCTCACCTCCACGCTCGGCAAAGCACTGGGCGGCGCCTCAGGCGGTTTCACCTGCGGCAAGAAGGAAATTGTCGAACTGCTGCGGCAGCGTTCCCGTCCGTATCTGTTTTCCAACACGGTGCCGCCGACCGTTGTCACTGGCGCGCGCAAGGCAGTGGAACTCGCCGCGAAGGGCGACGATCTACGAACGCGGCTGCGCGATAACATGCAATTCTTCCGCGATGGTCTCGCGAAGGCCGGCTTTGATCTGCTGCCTGGCGAACATCCAATCATTCCGGTGATGCTCTATGACGCCAAGCCCGCGGCAAAGCTGGCTGAGGAGCTGCTTAAGCGCGGCGTCTATGTCATCGCTTTTTCGTATCCCGTTGTCCCGAAAGGCAAAGCTCGCATCCGGACGCAAATGTCAGCGGCGCATACGCGCGATGAACTCGAAAGGGCGCTTGTCGCATTTGCGGAAGCGAAGGCGACGCTTTGAGCGAGCACCGCAAGGCCTGCCCGCAAACTGCCTTACCGCAAGAATAAAGAAGTGTTGGGAACCAAGGGTGGGCCACAACGTTACACCGTGAGCGGAGGGCTCTCCATTCCAAACCTCAATGCACAACAGCTTGATGCTGAATTGAAATTGCGAGACCGCGGCGAGGCTGACGGACGCAGGAACATCCCAACCCGGGATGATGATCATCTCTCCGCGGTTGAGTCGCTGTTGGTGAGCCGTATCGAGGGCGCATTGAATCAGCGCTCGAACGAGGTGCTCGGGGTCGGGTCGGGTCAGGATTTCACGACGCTTCCGCAAGACCTCGAAGCGCTCGCCAGCGAGCCACAGACCATTCTCACTCAGTTCCGCGCCAAGAAAGCCCGCGCCCAAACCGCCGTCGGCCGAGAACTCAGCAACGCCCACACGGATTTCGCGCGGCACTACCGTGACTACCGCGCCTTTCGCATTCAACATCAGTTGACCGAGACCGAGCCGAGTTACGACACCGTGTTCTGGCGCAAAGTGTTCTGGCTGGCGCTGCTGTTCGTCGTCGAAGTTGCCGCGAACGGCTGGATCATCGGCCAAGCAGCGCCGGGCGGTCTGGTGCAGGGCTGGACCACGGCGCTGATGATCTCAGTTCTGGTCGTGCTCACCGGCTCACT
>JACQAC010000010.1 GCA_016195245.1 Pseudomonadota bacterium | reverse complement strand
GCGCGGCGTTCGCCGAGCGCCAAGTTGTACTCGCGCGTCCCGCGCTCGTCGCAATTGCCTTCAACGAGAAGGCGGACGTTTTGGTAGCGGCGAAGCCATGCGGCTTGGCGCTCAAGAATGGCGCGCGCTTCCGGCGTTAGATCGAAGCGGTCATAGCCGAAGAAGATGCGATCACCGACCGTGACGCGGAACTCTTCAGCTGAACCCGCGACAGGACCGGACGGCGCCTGTTGCGTTGGCGCCGGTTCAGCTGGCGTCGGCTGAGGCGCGGGGCGGCTAGCGCATGCCGCGAGTGCTGCAACGGCAGCGAGAGCAAAATATTGTTTACGCATTGGGTCACTTCTCCCCTGATGGCGGCGCTTTCAGCTGACGCGTTACCCCGTGAAACTCACCTAGTCCTTACAAAACAGGTTTCTAGCCGACAATCATGTTTCCATCACGGCAGCAAAGGCGACCAAGCTGGGTCGGATGCGTCGGTTTGCGTTGGCACTTGCCGGAGATTTCGCCCGGTAAGGTCAACAGACCAAAGTTTCGGCCCCCCTCCTTGGCCTTCGCGGAAGAACATGATCACGCGCCCATTGGGGGACCAAGTCGGGGCTTCGTCGAGATAGCTTTCGGTTAAGATACGTTCACCTGTCCCGTCGGGACGCATGACCCCGATGGCGAAGCGTCCGCCCTGTTGACGCGTAAAGGCGATCAGATCGCCCCGCGGGGACCAAACTGGGGTTGTATAGCGGCCTTCGCCGAAGCTTATGCGGCGCTGGTTCGAGCCGTCAGGGCTCATGGCGTAAAGCTGCGGAGAACCCCCACGATCGGAGTTGAACACAATCTGCGAACCGTCCGGCGCATAGGATGGTGAGGTATCGATGGCCGGATTGTTGGTAAGCCTTCGCTGAGCCCGCGTGCGCAAATCCATCGCGTAAATTTCGGAATTGCCGTTTAGGTCAACCGTGAAGACAACGCCGTTGCCGTCCGGTGTGAAGCGCGGGGCGAAGGTCATGCCTGGGAAATCACCAAGCACTTCGCGGCGGTTGGTGGCGAGATTGTAGAGGAAGACGCGCGGCGCACCGGTTTCGTAACTCATGTAAGTGATGAGCTGCGTTGACGGCGAAAAGCGCGGCGTCAGCACCATGGCGTTGGCGCTGGTCAGGAAGAACGGGTTGGCGCCGTCCTGATCCATGACCATGAGGCGCTTGATGCGGCGCACGCGCGGTCCGGTTTCCGACACGAACACGATGCGCGTATCGAAATACCCCCGCTCGCCGGTCAGCGCTTCATAGACTTGGTCGGCGATATGATGCGCAGCGCGGCGCCAATTGTCTGGCGTGGTCACCGAGGAGAACGCCACTTGCCGCCCATCGCGGCCGACCACCGGCTGTTCCGCGAACACATCCCAAAGGCGGAACTGGACTTGGATACGTCCGTCCGGCATCGACGTCACTTGGCCACATACCAGCGCCTGCGCTGAGATGATTTTCCAATCCGCAAAGCGCGGCGGCACGTCACACGCCTGGATATGTTCAATGAAGCTGTTGGGATCCACTGAGTGGAAGAGCGCCGAGCGCTCAAGATCGGCGCGAATAACGCCAGCGATATCACCGCCTGTGCGCTGACCGGACGCATCGTTGGACAGGAAGTCAACGATGGCGATCGGCATGGGGCTCAAATTGCCTTGATCGATATCGACGTGCAGCCGGCCGCCGGTCGCCGCTGGCGGGGCGGCGGCTTGATTGTCTTGCGCACGCCCGTCGCCCGGCGCGACGGATAGCGCCAGAACTGCAAACATCGCCACCAAAAGCGTTCGGACCTTCGACATCTCTATTCTCTCAAATCTGTTCCGCCGTTTCGTGGCTCACGAAGTTGGCCGGAACGTGAATTCTGTTTGGCGCCAAATCTCATAGTGGTCTCCGACGACAGGATCATCGGAAAAAAAGCTGAAATCGCATGTCCGAACCGCCCGTAGGGCGGCTTCGGCGGCGACACGCATGTTGGGATCGAACGTGTAGTTCCGTGGATTGGTCACCACCGGCTGTCCGTTCAGAGTTCCGTTGCGGTTCAATTCGAACTGCACAGTAACCACCAAACGATCGGGATCCGGCAGGTCGATCGGCATGCGCCAGCACTGGATGAGGTGTGCTCGCGCCAGCGCTCGAGCGCGATCTTGGAGCGAAACAACGTCTGCGGTCCCCCGTCCCGCGCCTTGTTGCGTGCGGCTCGACTCCGCGCCTTCGCTGCGCTGGCGCCCCGTCTGCTGGCTTCGATCCACAAGCCGCGCGACGGCGGCGAGGTCAAAGGTGTCGTCCTGCCGCTGAGCGCGTGGGGGGGACGGCGCGGGCGCCGGTGTTGGTGCGGGTGTCGGATCGGGCGTGGTTTGATCCTGCGCTTCCGGCGCGGCGTCTTCCGGCGTCGGCTCCGCCAGCGCGCGTACGTTTGACTCCGGCGCCACGTCGACAATCTCGACCGGCACCACCGAGCCAACATTCGCGACAAACGTCGAGCGTGTCTCCCACGCCAGCAGCGTCATCATGATGAAGCCGACATGGCCCACGGCCGAGACTGCCCAACCGGCGGCGCGCATCTTAGCCGCCTCTATCGCGCAACGGCGTCGTCTGCGGGCGCACGGCGTGCTGGGTGTCGGTGACCAAACCCAAATTGCGGAAGCCAGACGATGAAAGGCGCGCCATTACATCCGCAACGAGGCCATAGCTGGAATTGGCGTCGGCGCGGATAAAGATGCGCCGATCATAGCCCTCATGCGAAATCGCCCTCATTTGCGGGACGAGATTCTCTATCGGCGTCACAGTCTCTTGGACATAGACCGTGCCGTCTGCGTGAATGGTGATGGTGAGTGGGTCAGCCTCGCTTTCAAGTTGCTTGGCCTGCGTGCGAGGCAAATCGACCGGAACGCCAACAGTCAGCAACGGCGCCGTCACCATGAACACGATCAGCAGCACCAGCATGACGTCCACGAATGGCGTCACGTTGATTTCCGAAAGCCGGGTGCGGCGCGCGGAGCCACGACCGCGCCGGCCGCCACGGCGTGATGCGGCAAGCGCGCCCACCATCAGTTGCGCTCGTTGAGGCGGCGCGAGAGCCGCGCGGCGACTTCATCGCTGAAGGTGTCGAGGCGATCACCAAAGCGATCGAGGTCGCCGGTAAACTTATTGTAGAAAATCACCGCGGGAATTGCCGCGGCGAGACCCATCGCTGTGGCGAACAGCGCTTGCGCGATGCCAGGCGCCACGACCGCCAGATTGGTCTGCTGTTGCGCAGCGATGTTGGTGAAGGCGTTCATGATGCCCCACACCGTGCCGAACAAGCCGATGAACGGCGCCGAGGCGCCGACAGTGGCGAGCACGCCGAGATTGCGCGAGGCGCGCTGCATCTCCCGCGAGATCTGCGCTTGCATCAAGCGGTCGACGCGTTCGAGCATCATCTGCGGGGCGTCGCCCGTGAGACCGGTTCGCCGCGCTTCACGCCATTCGCGTGAGGCCGCCGCGAACACGCGCGTCAACGCATCGCGCGGCCGGTCGCCGCCATCCTCCACGTCTTCCATGGAGCGGCCCGACCAAAACTGCCGCTCGAACTTGTGCGCGTTCGTCTCCAGCTCGCCGAACTGCAGCCACTTGTCGACCGCGACGGCCCACGACCAGACCGAGGCGATCGCCAAGATCAGCATCACGCCCTTCACCACAGGATCGGCCTGCATGAAGAGCGAGACGATAGAAATTTGTTCTGCAGTGGATTCCATGCTCGCTCCCGATTCCGCGGCCCAATCTCTCAAGCCGCGCCCCTCATGGTCTAGAGCCGGATGAGTTTGTCAAAAGCTGGACGCGGAAGGCTCTAGAAATGGTTTAAGCCGTTCTAATAGCAGGGCCGGCGGCTTTCGGGGCCGGCCCGTGAGACTAATGCAACAGACCTGGATCTCGGCATTCACGAGGGCCTCTCCCCCCCGGTCGAGTCTCTGAGCGATGAAAAAGCGCGGTCCGCGCATCGACCGAAACTCGGTTTCCACCGTCAGCGCATCGTCAATGCGTGCCGGTTTCAGGAACTCGGCCGCTATTCTATTGACCGCGAAGGCGAGCGGTTCGGCGCCCGCCAACAGCTCATTATGGTGAACGCCCGCGAGCCTCAGGAAGTCGCGGTGTCTTCATAATAGATGCGCACCGGCAGCCGGTGCAGCCTCCCCTCAAAGCGTCCCGCGCTTGGCTCGTCCACGTGCATGGGCACTGCGATACACGACGAACGTCCCTTGCGACAATTGCCAGCGGCGGGATTAGGGCGTCAGCGGCGCATTAAGCAGAAGCACTGACCATCGCCGCCAATTGCGCGGCGCGCACGCGGATTTCGGGGACCGCCGTACATTCCCAGAATGCGCCCTGCGTCAGCGGACCGAGCGCCATCAGCGTTGGGTGTGGGACGCCTGCACCGTCGACAACGCGCCCAGCCACATCGACATCCAGCCCGAGTCCCGTGAAATGAGGCCGAGCAATACCGTCTGCCAACAGCTGCCGAAGCAGTGTTTGCGACGCCGGCGACACTTCGGAGGAGACGCCAGTGCAATTGATCACGCGCGCGACCGTAAGTCTGTGACGCACATGGCTGCCGCGCTGGCGGTGCTGAATGTCGATGCCCGCCGAATTGACCTGGGCGTTCACAACTTCCCCGGCCAAGATCCGGAGCCTCCCCGCGGCCTGCAACTGGGCGATTTGCTTCCAGACTTGCGGCGCCGCGCGATGACGATGCACATCCCACCACGGGCGAAGATGCCGCAAGAAGCGGCGTTGCTGTTCCAGCGAAAGGCCGCGCCACAAATCCGGCGTTCGCGCTCGCAACCGATCAACCGAATACTGCCATGGCTCGCCACGCTCAGTTGCTTCACGCACTTCCGCGCGGAATGCATGGAGTGCGTCACTCAAACCGCGCGGCAGCGAGATGCTCGAAGGGGGCGCCGGTGAGGCATCGTCCAAGTGCGCACGCGGCGCCAATCCGCGCCGCGAAAGCGCATAGATCACACCCATCCGCGGATCACGCGAGAGCGTAAGCGCCACGTCTATCATGGTGAGGCCAGCCCCAACGACGAGCACATCTGCCCCACGGCGTACGCGCCTCACAGCCCCCGGACTCCAAGCGTCAAGCACGGGAACGCCGCCTTTCGCGAACACGCTGGGCGCTGCGCTGACGCCATTGCCGGTCGCGAGGACGACCGCGTCGACTTCGACCGCCTGCGCCCTGGTGGACTCAATCGTCCATTTTTCGTGAGCGCGCCTGCACGCAACCACTTCCGCGCGAACGCGCTTAAGCCGGCCCCAGGATGAACGGGCAGCGCGGTCGAGTGTATCTTCGACGTATTCGCCGTAGCGCATGCGCGCTGGAAATGCACTCAAATTCGAAGCACGGACGTTCAAGAGGTGGGTTCGTTCGGCGCCGCCATAGGCCAACCCGGGGCCGAAGCGCCGGCTCCGCTCGAAGAGGATCACGTCACAAGCCTCGCGGCCCCGGCGCTTCATCAACTGAGCGGCGACCGCTGCGCCGCTGAACCCGGCGCCGACAATGGCGATGCGGCGCCGTCTCATCGGCCCTCTCGTCTTCGCCCTGAACGTGTGCGCCGGCGCATTTCCCACTCCCAATGCGTCCCAGCTTATCCCGGCTTACCGCCAAGCAGTCCATGCAAACACGCATAAGTCGGCGCCCGGTTTGCTCAATTGGCCGACAAATGAGCTTTGCCGTGATCTGCAAAGGTCTCTTAGATGGCGAGCAACGCCGCGGCACTCACGTCATGAGCGTTTTGTGGAGGCTGTTATGATGTTCCGCACAGCGATCGTATGCGCCACTCTCTTTGCGCTAAGCGCCTGCGGACGCGCGCCGAGTTCCCAGCCGCCGAGCTCGTCTGACTTGGCGACAGCGACGGTTGCGCAGATGCAAACCGCAACGCCCGCGGCGCAATTCGTGGCGCGCGCGGCGATGTTCGAAAACTATCAGATTCAAGCAGCCCAGATCGCCCAGTAGGATGCCCAATCGCAGGCGGCTAAAGCTTATGCCGCTACAGCGCTCACTGCGCACCAAGCCACGTTGCAGCAATTGAACGGCGCTGTTCAAGCCGCGGGCATGTCAGCGCCAAGCGGCGCGCTCGATGAGAACTACAACGCCTACCTTGACATGCTCCGCCACGCCGATGCGCAGAACTTCGATGCAATCTACGCCTCGCAACAGGCGCTTTCGTACATGAGCGCCTCCGGGCTCTACGACTCCTTCACCTCAACCGCTCCGGACTCGCCCCTGAAGCAATGGGCGCAGAGCCAGTCTCAAAGCGTCCATGACGGCGTCACCGCCGCGCGCGCGCTCGCCCGGAACATTCGCGGCGACTAGTCCTCGCTCTTGACGTGCAACTATTTGGTTGCATATAAGGCCTCAGCACATGAGTGAGGCGGTCAACGACGTTTTTCGCGCGCTTGCCGATCCCAGCCGCCGTGCGCTGCTCGACGCGCTCTTCAAGCGCAACGGGCAGACGCTTGGCGAGTTGTGCGACGGCATGGCGATGACGCGACAGGCCGTGACCAAACACCTCGCACTCTTGGAGGACGCCAATCTTGTGGCTGTCGTCTGGCGCGGGCGCGAGAAGCTGCACTACCTCAATCCCGTGCCCATTCACGAGATCAGCGAACGCTGGATCTCCAAGTACGAGCGCGGGCGCTTAAGCGCGCTCAGCGATCTGAAAAAGGCGTTGGAGAGCGACGATGAATGATGGCGACGAACTGATCGTGCCACCCGACGTGGTCTACGTCACCTACATCCGCACCACGCCGCGAGAGGTCTGGGATGCGCTCACCCAGAGCGCGTTCACCAAGCAATTCTTCTTCGGCCGCACTGTCGAAAGCGATTGGAAACAAGGTTCGCCGTGGCGGCTGGTGATGCCGGACGGAAGAACCGATGTCGCCGGCGAAGTTCTGGTCAGCGATCAACCGCGCAAACTGCAAGTGACTTGGTTCGTCGAATGGCTTCACGACGCACCGAAAGAGCCGACCATCATCACCTACGATATCGAGCCAGTTGGTGAGCTGGTGAAGCTCACCATGACCCAGCACACTGACGCTAAGATTCCACGCAAATTCCTCGAAGCCGGCAAGCAAGGGTGGGCGGCGATCCTCTCGTCGCTCAAGAGTCTGCTCGAAACCGGCGAAGCACTCACCATCAAGATGAATCCACCGGAGTGATCCCATGAGCACCGCGCAAACGCGTTTCGTCTATGTCACCTACATCCGCACCACGCCGGAGAAACTCTGGGCGGCGCTGACTCAGTCTGAGTTCACCAAGCAATATTGGTTCGGCGTGACGCTTGAGAGCGATTGGAAGCCAGGCTCGGACTGGAAGCTCGCCTATGACGACGGCCGCATCATGGACGCCGGCTCGATCGTCGAGGCCGACGCCCCGCGCCGCCTGGTGATCAAGTGGCGAAACGAATGGAAACCTGAGTTCAAAGCCGAAGGCTACTCACGCTGCACCATGGAGATCGAGCAAACCGCCGATTCCGTGAAGCTCTCCGTCATCCACGAAATGGACGCGCCGAACTCCGCCTTCATCAACGAAGGCGTCTCCACCGGTTGGCCGAAGATTCTGTCGAACCTTAAGTCGCTCTTGGAAACCGGTTCGGTGCTCATGCCGGAAAAGGTGTGATCATTAGAGCCGCCGGTCGTGTCGCCGGCATGCACCGCCGCCACTTGGCTTGGTGATCTTCGTGCGACCTTTTGTGTCTTCGTGTTTCAACACAAAGGCACGAAGGAATACACAAAGATCACCAGGTCAGTGCTGCGCCGCGTAGTGCTCCACAGCGCGCAGCACCCGCAACAGATTACCGCCGGCGAGCTTTTCTAAGTCGGCATCACTCCAGCCGCGCCGCATCAGTTCCGCAAACAACAGCGGATAGCCGTCCACGCCTTCCATGCCGTCCGGCAGATACTCGACGCCGTCATAGTCCGAGCCAATGCCGACATGATCGACGCCGGCGACGTCGCGAATGTGCTCCACGTGATCGGCGAGTTGCGACACCGTTGCGTGCGGCCGCGCGTGGCTCTGATCCCATGCCGCGAGCCCCGCCGCAGCCGCAGACGGATTGCCGGGATTGAGCCGTTTCTGCCGCTCTTCTTCTCCATAGCGCGCCGCGGACCATTGCCGCATGTCTTCCGAGATGAAGGGCCCGTTGAAATTGACCATCACCACGCCGCCATTGTCGTGGACCATGCGCAGCACGTCGTCGGGCACGTTGCGCGGATGCGGCGTCAGCGCGAACGCCGACGAGTGCGAGAAGATCACCGGCGCTTGCGACACCCGGATCGCGTCGCGCATCGCCTCGGCCGAGACGTGGCTCAGATCCACCATCATCCCAATGCGGTTCATTTCCCGCACCACCTGCTCGCCAAACGGCGACAAACCTCCATGGCGCGGCGCATCGGTGGCGCTATCCACCCACGCCGTCGTCTTGGAATGACAAAGCGTCATGTAGAGTACGCCTGACGCACGGAATTCCCGCAGCACCGCGAGATTGGAGTCAATCGCCTCGCCGCCCTCCATGCCAAACATGGAAGCAATGCGCCCAGCGCGATGGATGCGTTCAATGTCGGCAGCCGTCTGCGCAAACTCGAACACGTTCGGATAGCGCGCGATCACCCGGCGCACGATATCCATCTGCACGCGCACCGCTTGCCCCGACACCGACCCCTGCAATTCCGCCGGCACATAAACGGACCAGAATTGCGCGCCGAGATGCCCAGCGCGCAGACGCGGAATGTCGGTGTGCAGGGGCGGCGTGATGTGCGCGGTGTCCGCGTTGAGGTCGACACGGCTTGGATCGCCGCCGTACTTCTCGCCAATCTGCTCAGCCAGATCGTTGTGCCCATCAATCAGTGGGGTTGCACGCAAGATGTGCTCGATTCGGGCGCGCTGTTGCGCGGTTGGCGCTTGTTGCGCGGAAGCTGAGTCAGGCATCCCCGCCAGCATAAGCCCGGCCAATAAAACGAACAGACGCATCGAGCAGCCTCCCCCTCGCGAGGCTAGCGCGCGATAGAACGGCAATGCAACGAATTGCTGAAGATCACGTCGCGGCGGCTATTGGCTCGAACCCAGCGTGTGATATCCAAACCAAATTCCACCGGCGACAATTAGTGCAAAAAGAATCAACCCTCCGCCTAGCGCCATAGTGATCGCGCCAACACGCAACCCTGCGGCCTTTCGGATCACCAAAGCCGCTCCCGCGCAAACAAGAAAAATGACGGCGATGACGACAATGAGCGCAATCCAGGACGCCTGAAACTGAGTCCCAAACCACTCAACCGTCACCATTGGCGCGTCCCACGTCCATTCCGGTCAAAGCCCATAAGCTGCCTTCATCGCCGGATCCTTCGCAGCAACCTGCCGCGCCAGATCCACGATCACTTTCGCCTGCTTCCACGTCGCGTCATCCAGCATCTTGCCATCGACCAACGCCACGCCCGTGCCGTCCGGCATCGCGTCCAGCATGCGCTTCGCCAGCTTCACCTCTTCCACCTCCGGCGTGAACACCCGCTTGGCGACGGCGATTTGCGAGGGATGCAGCGTCCAGGCGCCGACACAGCCCATTAGATACGCGTTGCGAAACTGCTGCTCGCACGCGGCTTCATCCGCGAAATCGCCGAACGGCCCGTACATCGGCTTAATGCCGTGCATCACGCACGCATCGACCATGCGCGCGAACGTGTAGTGCCAAAGATCCTGCTGCGCCGCTTCGCGCGACTGGCCTTCAACAAGATCGCTGATCACTTTGTATCCAGGATGGCCGCCGCCCACGCGCGTCGTCTTCATCTTGCGCGACGCCGCCAGATCAGCCGGCCCCAAACAAATCCCGTGCATGCGCGGCGAAGCGCCGGCGATCGCTTCAACATTCGCCACGCCTTGGGCCGTCTCCAAGATCGCATGGATCATGATCGGCTTCTTCACGCCGTGCTTGGCTTCGAGCAAAGCCAGCAACTGATCGAGATAGTGGATGTCCCAAGGCCCCTCGACCTTGGGCGCCATGATGACATCAAGCTGGTTGCCAATATTCGCCACCAGCTCCGTCACATCATCCAAGTGCCACGGCGAGTTCAGCGCGTTGATCCGCGACCAAAACCCAACATCGGCTTTCGCAAAATCAAAGCTTTTGCCCATCGCAATCGCACCAGCACGCGCCGCAGCCTTGGCGTCCGCTGGGATGGCGTCTTCGAGATTAGCGAGAATGACATCCACCTGCCCCGCCATTTCCGGCACACGCGCACGCAGCTTTTCGTTATGGCCCGGCACGAAATGCACCATCCGCTCGAGCTTCACCGGCGGCTCGCGCATCGGCTCTGGCGCACCGCTCGCCAAGGGGGCGTAAAACTGACGAGGTGGCTTCATGAGGCGCGTTGGTCCTGTTATGTTCGCATCCGCAGCATGATCTGAGCCGTGCGCAAGCGCAATCCGCCTATCCGGGGTGGCGCTTTACCTTGAAGCAACACGCTTGGCGGCTATTGTCCGCCGCTTTCTGGGGCCCCACTCGCTTTGCGCACATACCTCGACTTCGAAAAGCCTGTCGCCGAGATCGAAACCAAGATCGAGGAGCTGCAAGCGCTCGCCGAAGCGTCTGGGGCCGACGCGATTTCGCAAGGCCAAGAACTGGGGCGGCTGAAGACCAAGGCCGAGAACCAGCTCGCCACGATCTATTCGAAACTCGACCCCTGGCAAAAGACACAGGTCGCCCGCCACCAGGATCGCCCGCGCTTCCGCGATTATGTTGCCGCCCTCGTCACCGAGTTCGTCGAGCTCTCGGGCGACCGCAAGTACGGCGAAGACGCCGCTATCCTTGGCGGCCTCGGCAAGTTCTTGGGACGTCCGGTTTTGGTCATCGGCCACGAGAAGGGCCGCACCACCGCCGACCGCCTCAAGCACAATTTCGGCATGGCCCGCCCGGAGGGCTATCGCAAGGCCGTGCGCCTGATGGATCTCGCCGAGAAGTTCTCACTGCCTGTCGTCAGCTTCGTCGACACTGCCGGCGCTTATCCCGGCATCGGCGCCGAAGAGCGCGGCCAAGCTGAAGCCATCGCCCGTTCCACGGAGCGCTGCCTCACGCTCGGCGTGCCGATGGTTGCGGTGATCACTGGCGAAGGCGGGTCCGGCGGCGCCATAGCCATCGCGTCGGCAAACAAAGTGCTGATGCTCGAGCACTCCATCTATTCGGTCATTTCGCCGGAGGGCGCCGCCTCGATTCTTTGGAAAGACTCCGCGCGCGCCAAGGACGCGGCGACGGCGATGAAAATCACGGCGCAGGATCTGGCCGAACTCAACGTCATCGACGCCATCATTCCCGAACCCGTCGGCGGCGCGCATCGCGAGCCCAGTGCCGCGATCGCCACAGTCGGCGCTCGGGTTGCTGAAGCGCTCGATACACTGTCCGGCAAATCGCCGGACGAGTTGCGCGTCCAGCGCCGCGACCGCTTCTTCGCCATTGGACGAATGGAAACGGAAGCAGCGCCAAACGCTTAGCGCATAACCCTTGACCGTCAGGTCGTAAGCGCGCCAACTCGACGCCAGCGCGAGGGACCCGCGCTACGCGGCGCACCTCAAGGAGTGGATTCCATGCGCCTCCTCAAATCAGCGGCGCTCGCCGCCATTGCTTGTACGCTTCTCGTCTCCACCGCGGACGCAGGCCCGGCTGGCACGTGGTTCGGCGTTGTGGCTTCCTTGGCGCCGGCGGGATCGACGCAAACGTATTCCGTCCAATCGAGCGCAACGGCCGACCCGCGCGCCATCCACCTCACCGTCGTCTATCAGTGTCCCGGCCATCCCAACTGCACACTCAGCAGCGTCGCCTTCCTCATCGGGCCAAACATGTACGTGATCCCGCCGCCCGTTCCTTCCCCAGCACCGCGCCCAGCCTATGTCGTGCTGACAAGCGGAACGCCCTGCCAGGCAACCTATGGAGCGACTGCGTTGGCGAGTGTCTGGACCGACGGCCATGGATCGGACATCGCCGAGTGCATGGTTCCACCGATGTTTCGCGCACCTCCTGGCGGCGGCCCACCAGGGCCAGTAACGCTGCCGCACATCAATTTGCCGCGTATTCCACCCTACGTGGAACGGCCTGCCCCAATCGGGCCTGGGCCATTTCCCGGACCAACCCCACCACACTGACGTGACGGGGGCATCGGAACTCTACGTTCCCGAGACCGTTTGATTACCGGTTTGGCGAAGCTTACATCGCAACTGGGGACCTGGAGGATTGTCGCATGAGTGAAGACCTTTCCAAGACGCGCCGCAGCATTGCGCTGGGTCTTGGCGCAACGGCCGCGAGTTCGATTATTCCCGCCGCGGCCTGGGCAGACGATGACCGCGACACTTACTCCGAGCCCGAAATCATTCGCGCCGCGGAAAACTTCTTCGGTGCGGCCGCTGAAGGTCTCGCCAATGTGATCCATCACATCTTCAACGATAAGGGCCGGCCCAACGGCTACATCACTGGCGACGAAGGCTCCGGCGCCATCGGCGTCGGCTTACGCTACGGCGGCGGCCGCCTGCACTTGAAGGGCTTGGGTGCGGTGACGCCGGTCTATTGGCAGGGCCCATCAATTGGCTTCGATACCGGCGGCAATGCCTCGAAAGTCTTCACGCTCGTCTATCACATGCGTGACGCGAGCCGCATCTTCCAACGTTTCCCTGGCGTCGACGGCTCGGCCTATTTCGTCGGCGGCTTCGGCGCCAACTATCAGCAAAGCGGCCGCATCATCTTGGCGCCAATCCGCGCTGGCGTCGGTTTCCGTTTGGGCGCCAACATTGGTTACCTCAATTATTCGCGTCATCGCCGCGTGCTTCCGTTCTGACGCGCTTCCGGCAAAATTTCCGTCGCCGATTTTGCATCATATGAGCGCCACAATGCGGTAGCGTGATCTTCCGAAGGGGAGATCACGCATGCGCTTTCGTTGGCTGGCCGGTTTGGCCTTTGTCGCAATGGTGGGCGCCGCCGCTGCTCAGCCCGTGAAGGGACCCGCCGGCGGCGCATCGCTTCAGCAACCGCCAACCTGGCCATCGCTGCAACGCTTCTCGGGTGACGCGGAATTCCTGCAATACGTGCGCACGGTTCGCCGCCTGCAGGAAGCTGAAGACCGCCGCCGCTATCACGGCGCTGAAGCAGACAGCGTGGCCGGTGCGGCGCCGCCGCCGCCACCACCTCCTCCACCGGCTGTAACGGCCGCCCCGGCGCCGGCGCAAGCGCAGGCAAGCGTCTCAGTGCCAGCCGGCGCATCCGTCACCAACGTGCAAACGCAGGGCGTCGATGAAGGCGACATTGTCAAACAGCTCGGCCACTTCCTGATCGTGCTGCAGGACGGGCGCTTGTTCGTCGTCGACACCGCACCCGGCGGTCAGCCGGGCCTCGCGCTCACATCGCGCGCCAACGTCTATCGCGATGCGCGCAATCAGATGTGGTACGACGAAATGTTGGTCAGCGGAAACCGCATCCTCGTCACCGGCTATTCTTACCGCGAACGCGCCTCTGAAATCACCGTCTTCACCATCAACGACGCGGGCCAATTGCATCGCGAAGCCATCTACTATCTTTCCTCAAACGACTATTATTCCGCCGAGAATTACGCGACGCGGCTCGTGAACGGCAATCTCGTCATCTACACGCCGCTCAACATCGCTTATCTCAATCCCGATCAGCCCATGCGCTGGCCGCTCATCCGCCGCTGGCTGCGCGACGGCGAACGCCAAGCCGAAACCACGCGCGGCAAGCCGTTGTTCGACGCGCACGACATCTACAAGCCAATCCGCCCAACGCTCGCGCCGTTCGTGCATTCCGTCTCCGTATGTCCGCTCGGCGATCCGCGCTCCGGCGACGAGCTCGATTGCCGCACCACCGCCTTCGTCGGCACCGCCCAGCGCGAGTTCTTCGTCTCCACCGGCGACATCTACTTGTGGGTGAGCGCCGGCTGGGCTGATCGTGACTGCCAGGACGGCCGCGGCGCCGGCGCCACGTCGGCGACGCTCTACCAGGTGCCGCTCTCAGGCCGCTCGCCACGCGCCCTCTTCACGCGCGGCGTCCCCACCAATCAATTCGCGCTCGATGCCAATGGCGGCGAATTCCGCGCCCTGCTCGGTTGGGACGGCTGCAACAGCTACAGCCAACATCCGCGCGTGCGTTATTTCCACGCCCCGCTCGGAACGCTGAGCTCGACACCACGCACGGCGCCGGATTGGAGCTACGTCAACGAACCCAACCCCGATGGCGCCCAATACGAACCGCGCTTCACCGAGAGCTATCTCGTCTACGGTTCGCGCCCGACCTGGAGCTCGTATCCGCCGCAAGGGCAAACCGTAACGGGCCGCGTCGTCGCCGTTCCGGTGTCGCGCCCCAACAGCCCTGTCATTGTTGAGGCCCCGCACGGCGTACTGCGCATCGAACGCGCTGGCGCCACCAACATGGCGCTCACCGGCTATCACAACGATGAAGGCTTGAGCGTCTCGCTGCTCGACCTCCGCGGCCGCCCGCGCATCGCCGACACGCATCTGCTCGAAGGCCGCTTCGAATCCGAAAACCGCTCGCACGCCTTCAACAGCTTGATCGGTCCCGAGGGCGGGCTCATGGGTCTGCCCACGGTCGGCGGCGTCAAGCAAAGCGGCCGCTGGGTATTCCGCAGCGAGTCTTCTGATCTAAGCTTCCTCTCCGTGAGCGCCGCCGGCCAGCTCAACGACATGGGCCTGCTCAATTCCAACGATCACGCACAAGACCCGAGCTATCATTGCGAAGTCTCGTGCATCGATTGGTACGGCAACTCACGCGCCATCTTCACCGGCGGGCGCATCTTCGCGCTCTCCGGCACCGAGATGATCGAAGGCGGCATTTCCGGCAACCGCATCGGCGAGCGCCGGAGACTCAATCTGAGTGCGCCGCCGCCACGGAGTTGAGCGCACACCCACCTCCTCCTCGATGGAGGAGGTGGCCGCGAAGCGGCCGGAGGAGGTGCGCCCTCGGTCTTGATGAATGAGCCTCGTGAGGCACACACGTCACCAGCGGAGCGATCACCCTCAGTCAGCGCTGCGCGCTGACAGTTCCTCCATCGAGGAGGAGCGATGGCGCTCCCTACTCGCTCTGCTCCTTCATCTCTTCCAGCGCCTTCTCGCGCGCTTCGTAGCGTTCGCGGAATTCCTCCGCGAACGATGAGGCCAGGATGGCAGTCGGCAGCGCCACGATGCCGATGCCGGTCACCGCGACCAGCCCCGCCACCACGCGCCCCAGCACCGTGGTCGGATAGACATCGCCATAGCCAACCGTCGTCAACGTCACCACCGCCCACCACAAGGAGCGTGTGATCGAGCCGAACGATTGCGGATTGTTCTGCCCCTCGATGAAGTAGAGCAGCATCGCTGAAATGTAGAGCTGCGCCGCCGCCACGCAGAGCGCTGCCAGCAAGGGCGCTCCCGCGCGCCGCACCGCCGCACCGACAATGGCGAACGCCGAAACATAGCGCGCCAGCTTGAATAAACGAAACAGGCGCAGCGCGCGCAAAGCGGCAAGCCAGCCGCCGTGCAAATGCGGGATGAACACCAGCACGATCAGTTCCGGCAGAAATGCCAGAACGTCTGCAATCGTGATGAAGCGGAAAAGAAAACGCAGCCGGCCGACAAAGCCCGCATGGCGCGGGTTTTCGCCTTCCGACCAAAACCGCAACGTGAACTCGATCGCGAAGATCACCACGATCGCCGCGTTGATGTTTCTGAGAAACTCTTCGAACCCCGGCGCAAAATGCGAGTCCGGTCGGATCGCTTCCGTCTCCAGCGCCAACGCCGCCAAACTGATCAACACCAACGCGATAATCGCGCCGCTGAAAAAGTTGATCTTGTTGACATCGTCCGGCTCGAGCCAGTCGTGAATGTACGCTTTCAGCGTTGCATGCTTGCGCTTGATTAATGGCATGAAGCCAGCTCCCGCCGCTTCCTTACGGGGGCTCGCCGCGCGCCTGCAACCCTGCTCAGCTCGGCGTTGAAAGTTTCAACCCCACGACGCCCGCAACGATCAGCCCAATGCAGAGAAGCCGCATCGGATTGGCGCTCTCGCCAAACAGCATCACCCCCGCGACCGCCGCGCCGATCGCGCCAATCCCCGTCCACACCGCATACGCCGTCCCGATCGGCAACGACTTGACGGCCTCCGCCAGCAACAGCATCGACGCTCCCAACAAGACAAGGGTGATCGTGGAAGCCACATTCCGCGTGAAGCCCTCGGAATATTTGAGCCCAATCACCCAGCCAATTTCCGCGAGCCCCGCCAAGAACAAAACGACCCAAGCCTGCATGACGATTCCCTCGCGCTCAGGGATAGCAAATTTCGACGCTGAGTCCGCAATGGCTCCAGGCAGACCTTCCTAAGGCTCGGAGACACAAGGTCCCGCTAACCCAGGATATTCGCGTTCATGAGGCGGTATGTGAACACTAAAGTTCCTGAATTGACCGGCTCGTTTGTCAATCACCAAGACCCTTCCCTTCTCAGGGCCAACTGTGGCGACCTCATCGGAGTACGGCCAAAGCGCGATAATCTCGCGATCTGTCTCGCGCACAATTTTGTACTGCGTGAGCCAGAGGTCGGAGATCAAATATCCTTCGATCCGCGAGAAGCGTTCCGTGACGGGCTGCCCTGTCTCCAAGTCTCGATAAGAACATGCCCACTCAACGTCTCGAGTATCAGCCGACATCAAAGCGCTCGCTCCTGTTAGCTCTTTAGGTCACAACTAGGCTTTGTTGCCAACTACCGACTTCGATGACCTCGGCCATTGGTTGATTGTGGCGATCGCCATCAACCTGCTATCGTTGGCCGCTAAGACGGACGTTGAGGGCGCTAAGACGGAGAAAGCATGAAGTCGTTCTTGCGCGGCGCGGCAGTGGCGCTTGTAGCCTCAATTGTGATCGCAAGCGGCGCTTACGCGCTTCCCGATCCGAGCATGAGCTTCGACGAAAATTCGCCGCAAACCCTGCTCGCGGCGACAGGCCAACTCCAACAAGTGCGTGGCGTTGGAAGCACCTATTACTTTCGGCCCGTTGATCTGGAGTCGGGCCGATTCCTTGGCCCGCCCATCCCGGTCAGGTTTGCGTTCGCCAATTGGCGTCAGGGCGATGAACTCCGCGAAGTCGGGCGGGCGCGCGATAAGGAGCGAGTGCTATTTGCGGTGAAGACCTTCGAGCCGGGCGCTTACGCGCTGATTGGCCAAGACGAGCAGAGCAACGGCACTGCCCATGAATTCGCATCGGTCTGTTATGCGGAGCACGCGCCTGTGTACCTGCTTTCTGCTGGTCAGATCGCCATCGTCGACGCGTATCGCGGTTCGCTGATGTCGTACAATGCGAACGTCCCACGCCAGGTGCAGCAGGATCGCATCATATCG
Organism: Pseudomonadota bacterium; assembly: GCA_016195245.1. Classification (GTDB taxonomy): domain Bacteria; phylum Pseudomonadota; class Alphaproteobacteria; order Caulobacterales; family Aquidulcibacteraceae; genus Vitreimonas. The sequence continues at coordinate 458 of JACQAC010000010.1, read as the reverse complement.
GATTTCGAACGCCTGCGCGCTGATTATCCGAATATTCATGGCGCCGCCGTGCGCGTCGAACCCAGCGCCATCATTCAATGGCCCATGGGCGCACCCGGCTTCGTAGAGCGCTTGACCAGCGATCTCTCCACCCGCTGCAGGCAGACGGATACTTTCACCGTCGTGGCTCAAGATTCGGACGTCCATTGAGGCGGACGACTTGAGAGACAAGGGGATTGCGCCACCCCAATCCTACAGTTTTCGCTCAAAAATCCCTTACCCATCAGCGAAACCGCCGTTTCCAATTCGACCGGTTTGAAACGCCCTTACACTGCCTCGGTCTCTTGTCGGGAGGCTGACGGTACCAACAGCCAATCAGTTCAAGGGATGTGATTTGAGTGTGATGCGGAAGATGGTCGCGAGATCGGGCGCCGCAGTTTCGAGGAGAGCAAACGAAACTCGAAAGGTCCAGGCGAACA
>JACQAC010000115.1 GCA_016195245.1 Pseudomonadota bacterium | reverse complement strand
TTGCGGCGATCTGGCTGGCGCCGGTCGCGACTGCGACGGGCGCCGGAATGCCGAGGAAGATCAGCGCAGGCGTCATGATGAAACCGCCGCCGACGCCTACCAAACCCGAGATGAATCCGACCGCGCCGCTGACCAAAAGGACAAGCAGCACGTTCACCGGCATTTCGGCGATCGGCAAATAGATCAAGACAACGCTCTGATTAGACGCGAACCCGCCTCGGACGCCCTTATGGGCGCCGGGCGGTGGAGTCGCAACGCCTAGATGGCGCCGTCAGTGACGTGCGCGCGCCGGTGTTGCGGGCGCGGCAGTCCCGGTCGTCCAGGGCCGCTGTCCGAAGTCGCCGTTGGCGACGGCGCTGGCGGCGCGTGGACGGAAGGCTTGGGCGCGGGCGCGGGCTTGCTGGACCTGGGTGGTGGTGAGTTGGGCCTCTTCGGCGGTGGCGCGTGCAGCGGCGTCGGTGTCGCCTTGGCGCGCGGCGATGGCAAACCAGAACAGAGATTCCACGGCGTTCGCCTGCACACCGCGCCCCTGTTGATAGAGGACGCCGAGATTGTACTGGCTATCCGCGACGCCGAGTTCCGCAGCTTGCCGGAACCAGCGGAACGCACTCGCTTCGTCGAGTTGAGCACCGTCGCCACGAGCGTAATAGACGCCGAGATCGTGCATGGCGCGGCGATTACCGGCCGCGGCGGCGCGTTCGGTCCATTGCCGCGCCGTGTTGAGGTCGGCTGGAACGCCCTCGCCGCGCTCATAAACTTTGGCGAGGCGATACTGCGCCATGGCCAAACCATGATTGGCGGCGGCGCGGAGCAGGCCGAGGCCGTCGGCGGTGCGCCCGCCGCTGAGGCGTTGCAGCGCCAGCTGATACTGCGCGATGGCATCGCCGCCTTGCGCCGCGGCTTCAAGCGAAATCGAGCGCGGAGCGAGGGGGCCAGCGACCGTGGGCTGTTGCGTCGCGGGTGCCGCAGTTGCGGCGGGCTGTGCATTCGCCGGCGCGGCACCGGCGGGCTGGTCCGGCGTTGGCGCGGCTGTCTGCGGCAACGTTTCGCCGTTGGGGCCAGCGGCTGGACCTTGCTGCGCTAGCGGATCCGAGGCGTTGGCATCGACCGCAGGCTGCGGTGTTTCGATGGCAGGCGGCGTCGGGTGGGTGTCGCCGACCGGTTGTGCCGGCTGTGCGGTGTGCTGGCTGTTCGAATAAAGATAGCTGCCGCCGATAAGCAGTGCGGCGATGCCGGCGGTTGCGCCCCAAAGCACAATGCGGCTCGATCCCCGCAAGCTCAGTTGTGGCGTCGGTGGCGGATCGGCGCGTGTCTTAGGCAGCGACTGAGCTTGCGCCGCGCGTCGCGCTGCTGCGAGATAGTCGTTCTTGCCTGGTGGCGGCGGTGGTTCTGCTGGCGCTGCGTCGAGGGGCGGCGCATCAGCCAGGGCGAGCGGCAGGTCGTCGCCAAAATCATCGGCGCCGCCGTGCGCAAACGCCGTGTCGTCGTGATGCTCGTGCCTCGATGAAAGCGGAACCCCTGCGGCGTCATCGTCTTCGGGAGACCAGAATGGATCGTCTTCGGACGGTGGCGGATTGAAGGACTCGACGCCGTCATCGTCACTGACGAGCAGGTCGTCATCTTCGCTGCCGAAGGACTTGAATTCGAGCCCTGATTGTGGCGCCTCGGGAGCGCCGTCGATGTTTTCTGCGAAGGAGTCGTGACCTGGCGCGTCCGCGACAAGATCATCTTCAGCGAAATAGATATCGTCATCGTGAACCGAGGCAGCGTCGGCACGCGGCGGCAGCGGCGCGGCGCGTACGGGCTGCGCCGCTTCCATCGGGGAGGGCGCTGGTTCGCCAAACGCTGAAAAATCGTCGAAACGCCGCGATGGTGACGGGATGTTGTCGAGCATTTCATGCGCTGGTCTCGAGTCGTGTGCGCTCTCGAACTGGTCGAGTTTGGTGGCGACGCTGGAAACCGCCTTCTGCACCGGCGCGATGGCTTCGGCGGAGTGCTGTTCGACTTCGGCCAAGCGCTGCATGATCGAGCCGATGGCTTCGGCGACGCGCGCGCCGGAGCGCTCCTCGCTGTCGATCATGCGTTCGCTCAGATCGCGGGCGAGAATGTCGTGGCGTTGATTGAAACGCTCGGCCATGCGCGCGACCTGCTCGCCGACATGTTCGATGGCTTGGGCGCTGCGGATTTCCACGGCGCCGACCCGCTCTTCGAGACGTTCGGAGAGGCGGCCGACTTCGAGGCCCATGCGGTCGAACGCAGCCGCTTCGCGGCGTTCGATTTCATCGAAGCGCTGTTCGAGCGTGGCCGACATGCGCGTGAGCTCTTCGCGCACGGCTGAGGCGGCTGCGTCGTCATTGCGAGCTTCGACGCTGCGCAGCCGCTTGTCGACGGTTTCCGACATACGTTTGATCTCGAGGGAGATGGCCTCGATGGTTTGCGCTTGGCGGCGTTCGGCGGCTGCGAGACGCTGGTTCACGTCGCGCAGCGCGTCCTCAAGCCCTTCGCCCTGAGCGCCTCCAAGCGCGGCGTGCAATTGGCTTTCGAGTTCGCTGCGCGCTTGGCCGACGGTTTGATGCACCGACTGAGCCATTGCGTCGAGCCGCTGCTCGAGCAGGGCGCGCACGGCTTCAGTCTCCTGCGCGGCGCCCGCCTGCTCCACGCGTGCGTGGAGCGAGGAAACCGTGGCTTCGAGTGTGCGGATCGCCGTGTTGGCGGTGGACTCGGTTTCGGCGATGCGGTCGGTGAGGCGCTGCAGCGCGGTGTCGAGCGACCTCACCGCGCCGTCGACTTCTTCCAGCTTCTGGCCATTGCCGCTGGATTCAATGCCGGCGATGCGGCGCTCGAACGCGGCGAGCGCATCGGCGACCGGGCTACGCTCTTTGCTTTCGAGCGCGGCGAGGCGCTCGGCAATATCTTGCTGTTGTTGGCGGATACCGGCGAGGTCGGGCGCCGCCGCGCCGCCGTCTTCAACCTGCTTCAAACGAGCGGTGATGGTGAGCTGGGAATTGCGCAGGTCGGCGATCGCCGCGCCCGCCGCCTGGCGGAGACCGGCCGTGGCTTCGCGCGCATTAGCTTCGGCGCGCTCGATGCGAGTGATCAGTTCGGACTGGTCGGTCTTGATGTCTTCGACGGCGCCGATGCGCTTGGATATCTCGCCCTCAAGGCGCACCACTTCTTCAAGCAGCGCTTCACGCGTGGAGCGGGTTTCGCCTTCCTGCTCGGCGCGCACTTCTTGAATGGCGCTGGCAATGGAACGGCGCGTGGAGGTTTCGGTTTCGGCGAGGCGCTCGCTCATCTGCTCTTGCAGGCGGCGAAGCTCTGTTACCGCATCGGCGGATGCTTCGTTGGCTTGGCGGGCCGCTTCCGTGGCGACGGCGCGGGCTTGGGAAAGTGTTTGAGCAAGCTCAGCGTCGCGGCTCTCGAGTTCAGTGGTGAGATAAGATGCCGCCGCTTCAGCGCGGCGCGCGATTTCTTCGGCGACGACGACTTGGTTTTCAAGACGCTGCTTGACCGAGGAGAAGTCGTTCTTGGCTTCTTCGACCTGATCGAGCTTGCCTGCGAGCGCGTCGCCCGCGTGACGGAATTGTTCGAGTGCATCGGCGATGCGGTCCGCCGCTTCGCCTGACATGGCTTCGGCGTCTTCGACGCGCGCGGCCAGACCAAGCACGGACCGATCAATGGTGGAGACGGCGCGGTCGAGGCCGCTCACCGCAAGTTGCGTGCGACGCTCAATGGATTCCAAACGCTGGGCTAAGCGAACGGGATCGGTGCTGCGGGGCAGCGCAGAGGGACCGCTGATTGTCCAATCCTCATCGTCCTCTGGTTCCGCCGAGAGATTGGAGAATCGCGTCCGGGCGCGTGGCGGGGTTGGCGTCATCGCGGCTTGCGACGGCGTTTGCGGGTGCTGATTGGCAAGCGCTTGATTGAGGTATTCGCCGAGGCTCATGCCCTGACGCGCGGCTGCTTCGCGCGCAGCCTCTCGTACCTTCGGGTCGATGCCCTTCACGCTCCAGCTTTGCGCGCTGCTCATGTAGCCCTCGCCGCGTTAGAGCACGTTTGCAACCGCGCTCACGCCCAACCCCTGACGCGGATGAAATCTCGAAAGATTCGAGAATCGCCCACGACTTTGCAGTGTCGATCAAATGCAATGCCGTGTTAATGGCGCGTAAAGTGGTAAACAGGGGACAACACATGTCGGACACACCACGATCTTTCGGTCCCGAAACACAAGGCGCGATCTATCTGCGTGGTCTCGGCGGCGCGAAACCCGAGATCGCCACGTCATTCGTTGGACTTGAGGCGCAAGCGAAACAAAAGATGTCGCAGGAGGCTTGGGCCTATGTCGCGGGCGGCGCTGGATTGGAGAGTGCGATGGACGCCAATCGCGCAGCGTTCGCGCGGCATGCGATTGCGCCGCGTATGCTGGGCGGCGCCGGGCAGCGTGATTTGAGGTGCGAAATTTTCGGCGTGAAGGCGGCGGCGCCGGTGGTCACATCGCCAATCGGCGTGCTCGAGATGATGCATGCCGATGCGGATTTGGCGGTAGCGCGCGCCACGGCCCGGCTCAATCTGCCCATGATCATTTCAAGTCAGGCCTCGTTTCCGATGGAAGAGATCGCCAAAGCCAACGGCGACGGGCCGCGCTTCTTTCAACTGTACTGGGGCAAGTCGGACGCGATTGCTGAGAGCTTTGTGAAGCGCGCCGAAGCGTGTGGCTGCAAAGCCATTTTCATTACGCTCGACACAACGATCCTTGGTTGGCGACCGCGCGATTTGGATTTGGGCTTCTTGCCGTTCCTGCGATCACAGGGGATTGCACAATATACAAGTGACCCGGCCTTCCGGGCGCTGCTGCCGCAGACGCCGGAGAATAATCCACAGGCCGCGGCGTTTCAGTTCACGCAGGTGTTCTCCGATCCGGGGCTCGACTGGGAGCGGATCGCCAAGATCCGCTCCTGGACCAAGTTGCCGGTGATCCTGAAGGGGATCTTACGCCCGGATGACGCCGACAAGGCGATGAGCGAGGGGTATGACGGCATCCTCGTCTCCAACCATGGCGGTCGGCAGGTCGACGGAGGCATTGGAGCGCTGACCGCGCTGCCGGGCGTGGTCGCTGCCGTGAAGGGCCGGGCGCCAGTGCTGTTTGACAGCGGCGTGCGCTGCGGCGCTGACATCTTTAAGGCCTTGGCATTAGGCGCAAAAGTCGCCTGCGTCGGTCGGCCTTATGTGTATGGGCTCGCGCTGAGTGGCGAGGCGGGGGTTCAAGCGGTATTGGAATACCTCCTTGCTGAACTCGACATCACCATGGCGCTAAACGGCTGCCGGAGGCCAACCGACATCAACACCGCTTGCCTCGCGTGATCAATGTATGACGCACCCGTCAACTTCGGTTGACGCTACCGTCAACGGAAGGTATTCCGGTTCGGCAACGAGCGTGGGGTACTGGAAATGTCGAACGTCGATCGCACCTACACAATTTCCCAATTGGCCCGGGAATTCGAAGTGACGCCGCGCGCGCTGCGGTTCTACGAAGACAAGGGCTTGCTGACGCCGCGCCGCGAAGGTTTGAACCGCGTCTATTCGCATCGCGACCGCGGCCGCCTACAACTCATTCTGCGTGGCAAGCGCGTTGGGCTGTCACTGATAGAGATCAAGGAGATCCTTGATCTCTATAAAGTGGATCAGCGCGCCCAGGCGCAAACGGCGCTGAAAAAGTACAAGGCGCGCATCGTGGAACTTGAGCGTCAGCGCGAAGATGTCGACGCCGCGATCCAGACGCTGCACATCGGCATTCGTCAAATCGAACAGTTCCTGGCGAAGCCGGCGGCGCCCGCCGCGGTCGGCGCCGCGCGCGCCTTCGAACAAGAGGCGAAGAAACGCCTCGAAAACGCGCACTAGCGGCAGTCGGCAGTCGGCAGTAGGCAATCGGACGGTTGCCGCCGGCGAGGTTTCGACTGTCGATTGGCAACTGCCGATCACGGAGCAGATGATGCCCACTTACAAAGCGCCTTTGCGCGAGTACCGCTTTCTCCTGAAGGATGTGCTCGACATCGACCGCTACTCGAATTTGCCGAGTTTCGCGGATGCGCCGCTCGATGTTGTCGAGCAGATCCTGGAAGAGGGCGCGAAGTTCTGTGAAGGCGTGCTGGCGCCGCTGAACAAGATTGGCGACGAGGTTGGTTGCAGGCGCAACGACGATGGTTCGGTGACGACGCCGCCGGGCTTCAAGGAAGCCTACAAGCAATTCGTCGAAGCCGGTTGGCCGGCGCTTTCGTGCGATCCGGCTTATGGCGGCCAAGGCATGCCGCATCTGGTGGCGCTGGCGTGGAATGAAATGGTGGCGAGCGCCAACATGGCGTGGGGCATGTATCCGGGCCTCAGCCACGGCGCCTACGAGGCGATCCATCAGCACGGCAGCGATGATCTCAAGAAGAAGTATCTGCCGAAGCTGGTGACCGGCGAGTGGACCGGCACGATGAACCTCACCGAGCCGCATTGCGGCACCGACCTTGGCATGCTGCGCACCAAGGCCATCCCGCAAGGCGATGGGACTTATCGCATCTCAGGCCAGAAAATTTTCATCTCTGCCGGCGAGCACGACTTCGCCGACAACATCATCCATCTGGTGATCGCGCGAATTGAAGGCGCGCCAGCGGGAACCAAAGGCATTTCGCTGTTCATCGTGCCGAAATTCCTGGTCAACGACGACGGCTCGCTCGGCAAGCGCAATGGCGTCGTCTGCGGCAAGATCGAAGAAAAGATGGGCATTCACGGCAATTCGACGTGCGTGCTGAATTATGATGATGCGGTTGGGTATCTCTGCGGCGCGGAGAATAAGGGCCTCGCGGCGATGTTCACGATGATGAACGTGGCGCGGCTCGGTGTGGGGCTGCAGGGCCTCTCGCAATCGGAAGTCTCGTATCAAAACGCCGTCGCCTACGCGAAGGATCGGCTGCAAGGCCGTTCGCTCACGGGCAAGAAGAATCCGGACGGCTCTGCCGATCCAATCATCGTGCATCCGGACATCCGCCGGATGCTGATGGATGCGAAGGCGTTCAACGAAGCGGCGCGGGCGTTTGCGTTCTGGACGGCGCTCTATGGCGATTTGCTGCTAGCGTCGCCGGACGAGAAGGTGCGCGAGAAGGCCGACGATTACATGGCGTTGATGACGCCGGTGATCAAAAGCTTCCTGACCGACGGCGGCTACCGGAACGCCACCAATGCGCAGCAAGTCTTCGGCGGCCACGGCTTCATCGAAGAGCAGGGCATGAGCCAGTTCGTGCGCGATGCGCGGATCACCATGATCTATGAAGGCGCCAACGGCATCCAGGCGCTTGATCTGGTGGGCCGCAAGCTTGGCGCCAATTCAGGGCGGGCGATCTTTTCGTTCTTCAACGAAATCGACGAATTCACCCACGCCAATGAAGAAAGCGCCGAGTTGAAGCCGTTCGTGGAAGGACTGAAGACGGCGAAGGCGCAATTGCAGGATGGCGCCATGTGGCTGATGCAAAACGGCATGTCGAATTTCGACAATGCCGGCGCCGCCAGTCACGACTTCCTCGATCTCTTCGGCGTCACCGCGCTCACCTACATGTGGGCGAAGATGGCGAAGGCGGCGCTGGTGGCGAAGGCCAATGGCGGCGCCGGCGATCCATTCTACGACACGAAACTGGCGACGGGGCGCTACTTTCTGGCTCGCATGCTGCCCGACGCCGGCGCACACCTCGCCAAGCTGAAGAGCGGCGCCGATCCCGTGATGGCGCTTTCCGCGGACGCGTTCTGATGGCGGTTTACACCGCCACCGTGAATTGGGTGCGTGATGACGCGGCGTTCAGCGATGGCCAGTATTCGCGCGCGCACGACATCACCTTCGATGGCGGCATCACCGTCGCCGGCTCGTCTTCGCCGCACGTTGTGAGGTTGCCGCTCTCGCGCGAAGACGCGGTCGATCCTGAGGAGATGCTGGTGGCGGCGCTGTCGTCCTGCCACATGCTCACCTTCCTCGATCTGGCGCGCCGCGGCGGCTTCGTGATCGACGCTTACAACGACGTCGCTGAAGGCAAGATGGGCAAGGACGAGCGCGGCCGCTTCGCGGTGACGCAAGTGAAGCTCAACCCGGTCATCGTTTGGGGCGGCGACAAAGCGCCGGAGCCCGAGCAAATCCGTGAGCTGCATCACAAGGCCCACGAACTCTGCTTCATCGCCAATTCGTTCCGCGGCGATATCGTCATTCCAGGCGGAGAGGCGAACTGATGGCCGACACCGCCCAAACGGTTGCGCGCGCGGAGATCGTGACAAGCAGCATGACCGTCGAAGCGGGCGAGGCGCGGCTCGATGTGTTCGTGATGGGGACGGGCGCGCCGGTCGTGTTCATCCCGTCGCTCGCGCGCGGTGTTGAAGATTTCCACGATCTCGCCGGCGCACTCGCCGCCAACGGCCGCACGGCGGCTCTGCCGCAAGCACGCGGCATTGGCCGCTCGACCGGCCCGGCGCCCGGCTCACTGGCTGACCTCGCCGACGATGTCGCGGCGGTGATCGATGCGGTCGGCGGCACTGCTGACGTGATCGGCCACGCCTTCGGTCAGCGTGTTGCGCGCATGCTGGCGGCGCGGCATCCGGCGAAAGTGAGAAGCCTCGTTCTGCTCGCATGCGGTGGTCACGCCGAAATGCCGGCGGATGTGCGTGCGAACCTGGTGACCTCGCTGTCGCAAGGCATCGCTGATGACGACGCACGTCTCGAGGCGATGCGGCGCGTTTTTTTTGCGAAGGGCAATGACGCCAACGTTTGGCTCGATGGCTGGACGCCCGCCGTGGCGCCGCTTCAAAGCGCGGCGACGCGCGCGAGCGATGTCGCGGAATGGTGGGGCGGCGGCGAAGCGCCGATGCTGATCGTGCAAGCCGCGGAAGATCCGATCGCGCCGGTCGCCGCGAGTGAAGCGTTGAAGGCCGAAGCCGGCGCGCGCGCGACGTTGGTGACGCTGCCGCACGCCAGTCACGCCATTTTGCCGGAGCAGCCCGAAGCGGTTGTGGCGGTGGTGCAAGCCTATCTGGGCGGCGCGCGCGATGAGCGTGCGCTGCAAGCCATTGTCGATCGCGCCGTGCGCGCGCCGGCTGTGGCGAGTTGAGTTTACCGCGCTGCGGCCAGCCCGGCTTCAGCGGTCAGCGGATGGTAGGTGCGGCGATGCCGCATCAGGGACGCCTCCGGTCCCAACAGGGTGCGAAGAGCGGCGACGCCGCTCAAAGTCGGAGTGAAGACTATGGCTGAGGCCTACATCTATGACGCGGTGCGCACGCCGCGCGGCAAAGGCAAAGCGAACGGCTCGGTGCATGAGCAGACGTCGCTGCAATTGGCGACGCAAGTGCTTGAAGCGATCCGCGATCGCAACAACCTCGACACCTCGAAGGTCGACGACGTTTACATGGGCGTGCTGTCGCCGATCGGCGAACAGGGCGGCAACCTGCCGCGTATAGCAGTGCTGAACGCGGGCTATTCGCAAACTGTCGCGGGCGTGCAAGTCGAACGCTTCTGCGCTTCTGGTTTGGAAGCCTGCAACATCGCCGCGGCGAAAGTGAAGTCTGGCGAAGCCGATCTGGCCATTGGCGCTGGCTGCGAAAGCATGAGCCGTGTGCCGATGGGATCGACTGGCGGCTCGTGGGCGACCGATCCGTCGATCGCGCTGAAGTCCTATTTCACGCCGCAAGGCGTCGCGGCTGACGCGATCGCCACCAAGTATGGCTTCTCGCGCACCGACCTCGATGGTTACGCGGTGCAATCACAGCAGCGCGCCGCGAAGGCCTGGAAGGAGGGCCGCTTCAAGAAGTCGATCGTGCCAGTGAAGGATCAGCTGGGCGCGACTTTGCTCGACCATGACGAATTCATGCGGCCGGAAACCACCATGCAAACGCTCGGCGCGCTCGAGCCAAGCTTCAAAATGCAGGGCGAAGTGATGCCGGGTTTCGATGCCGTCATCCAACAGCGCTATCCGGAGATCGAAAAGATCGAGCACGTCCACCACGCCGGCAATTCGTCCGGCATTGTCGACGGCGCGGCGGCCGTGTTGATCGGCAGCAAGGAGATGGGCGCGGCGCTGGGCCTGAAGCCGCGCGCACGTATCCTTGGCGCCGCGTCGATTGGCACCGAACCGTCGATCATGCTGACCGGCCCCGAGCACGTCACCAAAAAGCTGATGACGAGGCTGAAGCTCAAGAAGGAAGACATCGATCTCTGGGAGCTCAACGAAGCGTTCGCCGCGGTGGTGCTGCGCTGGGTGCAGGCGCTCGACCTCGATATGGGCAAGGTCAACGTCAATGGCGGCGCCATCGCCATGGGACACCCGATCGGCGCCACTGGCGCGATGATCTTGGGCACGATGGTCGATGAGCTTGAGCGCGCCGACAAAGAACGCGCGCTCATTACGCTCTGCATCGGCGCCGGCATGGGCACGGCGACGGTGATTGAGCGGATGAACTAGCAACAGGAAGCGCCGGCGGAGCCGAAACTCTGCCGGCGTCGCATTTGGGAATGACGAAACTGGTTATCGAAGAGGGTAGTCCGATGGAAAATTTCAAAATCGACGTCGACAGCGACGGCATCGCGCTCATCACCTTCGATGTGCCCGGTCGCTCGATGAACACCATCACCGCGAGCGTGATCCGCGATCTTTATGAGATCGTCGACAAACTGAAGACTGACGCCGCCATCAAAGGCGCCGTGTTCGCCTCGGGCAAGGAGTCGGGCTTCTGCGCCGGCGCCGATCTTGGCGAAATGAACGAGCGCGGCGTTGCCGCTGATGCGAAGCAGCCGAAGAGCGAGGATGAAAAGCTGAAGGCGCAATTCGAGCGCGGCTTTGGCTTGAACAAGGTTTATCGCGAACTGGAGACCTGCGGAAAGCCGGTCGCGGTGGCGATAGAGGGCTTGGCGCTTGGCGGCGGCTTGGAACTTTGCCTCGCTACGCACTATCGCGTCGCGGCTGACAACCCGAAGATCAAGCTTGGCTTGCCGGAATCGAAAGTCGGATTGCTGCCAGGGGCTGGCGGCACGCAGCGTCTGCCGCGGCTCATTGGCGTGCAGAATGCGGCGATGATGATCCTGCAAGGCGCCGACAAGTCGCCGCAAGAAGCGAAGGGCTTGGGCTTCGTCAACGAAGTCGCGCCCGCTGGTCAAACCATCGCTGCCGCAAAGGCGTGGGTAAAGGCCAACCCGAAGGCCACAGCGCCGTGGGACGTCAAAGGCTACAAGGTGAAGGACGGCCCCTACACGCCGGGCGGCGCGATGATGAGCGTTGGCGGCAACGCCATGGTCTCGAAGCAGACCAACCTCAATTATCCGGCGCAGCGCAACATTCTCTCATGCCTTTATGAAGGCGTGCAGGTGCCGATCGACGCGGCTCTGCGCATCGAAAGCCGCTACTTCTTGAAAACTGCCGCGACGCCGCAAGCCAATGGCATGATCCGCACTTTGTTCGTGTCGATGCAAGCGCTGGGCAAGGGCGGCAACCGCCCGGCGAACGTGCCGAACTACCAGGTGAAGAAGGTCGCGGTGATTGGCGCCGGCCTCATGGGCGCGGGCATTGCTTACGTGCAAGCGAAGGCCGGTATCGAGACGATTCTTCTCGATGTGAGCCAGGAGAGCGCCGAAAAGGGCAAGGCCTACTCGCAACGCATCGTCGACAAGGACATCTCGCGCGGCAAGACCACGAAAGAGAAGGGCGATGCCCTGCTCGCACTGATCAAGCCGTCCACGGATTATTCGCTGATCAAGGGCGCGGACCTCGTTGTCGAAGCTGTGTTCGAAAATCCGGCGCTAAAGGCCGAGGTGACGAAAAAGGCGGAAGCGCATCTCGCCGATACCGCCGTGTTCGGCTCTAATACCTCGACGCTGCCGATCACC
>JACQAC010000114.1 GCA_016195245.1 Pseudomonadota bacterium | reverse complement strand
TGCGCACGCTTCGTGCGCGCCCCGCTCTCCCATTTTGCCGGGAGGCAAAATGTCCTCCGGAGCCTTGGCGCACGAGGACGACCCTTCGCTTTTCCGGTCGAGGATCAGCAGACGATGCCGCACGCCATCGTTATGGAGCGCGGGCGTCCCGCCCGCTCTTCGTTTGAGCGAGACAGAAGAGCGGGCAAGATGCCCGCGCTCCGATGCGCCACTATGGACGGCCGGCGCTCCGCTATTCCGTGCGCGTGGCAAGCACGCGCTCGATCTCGCCGCGCATGGAGTTCCAGAATGGCAGCGCCCCATAGCGCGCTCGCACGGCCTCGCCGCCTTTCGCCGCCATCTCCCGCATCAGCGGCACGTCGCTCAATGCACACTTGAGCGCCTCCGCCAGCGCCGCGCTGTCGCCAGGCGGAAACAACACGCCGTAGGCGCCATCACCAAGCGCGGTGCGATGCACGTGAATGTCGCTGGCAATGATCGGTACGCCAAGATCGAGCGCCTCGCGGATCACGTACGAGTACGATTCCCAAAGCGACGGCAGCACCAGAATGTCGTGGGTGTTGAACAGTGAAAATGGCCGCGCGTGCCAGCCCGCGAGCGTGACTTTGCCGGCGCTCCGCGCCGCGGCTTCGCTCACTTCGCGATCCATCCGGCCTGAACCAATGAGCCGCAACTCAATGTCCGGCGCGAGCGCAGCGCGATTGAACGCCTCGATCAGCGTGAGCGGATCTTTGAAGCCCTCGAAACGGCCAACGAAATTGACGCGCAGTGTGTTCGAAGGCGCCACGCTGACCTCCGGCCGCGGCCCCGGCGGCACAAACGGATTGCCCAATTCCACCACCCGTGCGCCCGGCAGCGCCTCCTGCACTAGCCGCTGCTGATCGGGATTCAGCGTCACCACCAGATCGGCGCCGCGCTTGTGCTTGGTCTTGTCGGAATGGCAAGGCGCGATGATCACGGCCTCGGCAAACAGCCGTTTCATCCGCTGCAACACCAGGTCGCTGTGAACAAGAATGACCAAAGGCTCGCCCTTGGCGCGCGCCCGCACCGCGTGACGCAAACCCGGCCGCCAGAAGGCGTCGGCGATGATCTCACGCGCGCCGATTGAATCGGCGGCAGGGCCATGAAAAAGCACCGCCGAACCAACCTCTGTCGCCCTGAACATGCGCTCATAGTGCGCCGCGGCCGTGTGGATGCCGCCAGGCGCCTTCACGCGAGCAACTTGCAGCACGAACACGGGCCAAGTCTCCGGAGCGGAGGTGCGCGAGTAGCGCGGGAGCTGCGGCGTTAGCGCCAAAGCCTTGACTTCACAATACGGCGCCTTCGCCGCCTTGGTCGCGACGCCTCTAAAGGTCGCGGCCGATCATCCCCAGCCCAAACGCGCCGCCTCAAATCGGCATGCGCAGAATTTCCTGATACGCGGAAATCACCTGGTCACGCACGGCGATGACCGTTTGCAGTTGCGTTTCCGCCGCCGAGATCGCGGTGACAACATCGACGATGTCGGAACGCCCTGCCGCCACCGAGAGCGCGCTGTGCTCGGCCGTCTGCGCACTCGCGCCGGCTTGACGGACCGCCTCCTGCACCAGCGAACCGAAATCCGTGTCGCCGGCGCCGGCCGGTCCGCCGGAATTTTGCGTTGCGCGAGCGGCCTGCTGATAGGCGCGTGCGGCTGAGAGGGGATCAATCGCCATTATGCTTTCCTCAGAAGGTCGAGCGCGCGATTGGTCATGCCGCGCGCTGCATCGATCATGTTCAAATTGGCTTCGTAGGCGCGGCTGGCGTCGCGCATGTCCATCATCTCAACCAGCGTGTCGACATTCGGCAGCCGCACATAACCATCTGGCCCGGCCGCTGGGTGGCTCGGATTATACTCGGAGCGGAAGGCGCTCATGTCGAAGGTCGCGCCCTTCACCGCCACGCCTTGGGCGCCGGAGGTCAGCGTCGTGCTCTCAAGCAACGGAATGCGACGCCGGAATGGCTCGCCGTTCGGCCCATCCGCCGTTGAATTGGCGTTGGCGACGTTTTCGGCGGCGATGCGCATCCGCGTCGTCTGCGCGCGCATGCCCGACGCGGCGGCGGCGATGGCGGCTTGAATATCGGTCATTCAACTACCTCCCTGGCGCCCGCGCCGCCATGCGCAGCAGATCGAGGCCCTTCTGATAGAGCGCGATCGCCGTATCGAATTGCATGCGCGTGTCGGACGCCTTGGCCATCTGATCCTCGAGCACCACCGCGTTGCCATCGATGGTGGTCTCACTGTCGGGCACAGTGGTGATGTTGGCTTGCAGCGGCCCGCTCGCGCCGCCGGGCGCCATGTGCGCCGCCGACGTGCGCGTCATTTGCAGGCCGCCGCTGCTATCGCCGCCGCTCGACGCGAGCATCCGCTCAAACGCCGATGTATCAAGATCGCGCGGCCGGTAGCCGGGTGTCGACGCGTTGGCGATGTTTTCGGAGATTAGCCGCTGGCGCTCGCTCAGCTGATTGAGCCGCGCGCGGAGGAGGCCGAAAAATTGAGTTTGCGAAAGATCCATGGCCGCGACTCACGCCCTGCAGATTTTGCCCAGTCGATCAGCGTATGGTTAAGCAGAACTTAACTCGCGCCCGTAACGTTAATCTCTCGTTTACCAAACCGGCTGACTGCCGAGCCATTGCTCCAGAACGGAGATGCTGGCTTGGACTTGCTGCAATGGGCGCGCGCGGTGTTCGCGCTGATCGCCACACTCGCCCTCATTGGATTGGTCGCTTACGGCGCGCGGCGGCTGAACATGCTGCAGGGCGTGGTGAAGGCACCGCGCCGACTCAAGATAACCGAGAGCCTGATGATCGATCCGCGCCGGCGCCTCGTGGTGGTGCGTTTCGATGATCGCGAACACCTGCTGCTGCTTTCGCCCGCTGGCGACCGCGCCATCAGTGACGTCGCCGCCAAAGACCTGCCGGGGGAGCCACAACAGTGAAGCGCGTCATATTCATTGCGCTGTTTGCGTCGCTGATTGTCTTCGGAGCGCACGACGCCTGGGCGCAAGCCGCGCCTGCGGGCAATCCGACCCTGAACATCAATCTTGGCTCCGGGGACGGCCTCACCGCGCGCGTGCTCCAGCTGGCCGCCCTGATCACGGTGCTGTCGCTGGCGCCGTCGATCTTGATCATGACCACGAGCTTCGTGCGAATTGTCGTGGTGCTCTCACTGCTGCGCACCGCCATCGGCCTGCAGCAGGCGCCGCCCAACGTGGTGATCGTATCGCTATCGCTGTTCCTGACCGCGTTTGTCATGGAGCCGGTGTGGAACCAGGCCTACACCAACGGCATCGGGCCGGTGATGCGCAACGAAATGCAGCTGGATGAAGCGTTCCCGCGCGTCGTCGAGCCACTGAAGCGTTTCATGGGGGCGCAGACCCGCGATCAGGATCTGATGCTGTTCATGGACCTGGCGCACCTCAATCCGCGCCCAACCAGCGTCGTCGACACGCCGCTGCGCGTGCTGGCGCCCGCCTTCATGGTCTCGGAGCTCAGGCGATCGTTCGAGATTGGGT
>JACQAC010000009.1 GCA_016195245.1 Pseudomonadota bacterium | reverse complement strand
CGGCCAGGACACTGGTGACCGTAGTGGTAGTGGACTTGGCAAGCCTTGGACATTTTTGGATGCCTTCGCTGGTCCAAGGCGGAAATTTCAGAGTGCCCCGGAGAAGACGTAGTTCTCGGTTTCATCAACGCTGGGGCGCCAGTCGGCAAGGTGATGAAGAAGAAGTGAGACGCACGCTCATATTCTTGGTCATGTCAGCCTTCGCGTCCGCAGCCTCGGCGCAAGACGCCTCCGTCTCGGAAAACGGGCTTGGTCCATATCACTTCGGGATGACTTTAGCCGCCGCGCAGGCGACGGCGCCACACGCTGGTTGGCAGGTCGACACACTGGCCGGCACACAGGCGCTGATGGGGGGACCGCTCTTACAAGTTGGCGCCGATCGTTTCTTGGCGAGCTTTGTCTTCGATCATGACGCGCTTCAATTTGTTGTCTTGAACGGACCAACGTCCTCGCGCTGCGAGGAGGCCGTTAGGGCGCGGATCGAAGGCGAACTTGAGCCAAGCTTTGGCGCGTTCAACAGCAGCCCCGGACCGCGCGAACGGGGCCAACTGGTCAGCGCTTCGATCACGAGCCTGGGGTCGGAAATCCGAGATCGCACAGATGCGAATGGCAGGCATGTCATCTATGCCTCGCGACGTCGCGGCATGTTCATTCAGGTGGAGGGTGATCCAACCCCGGAGGGCGGCTGCAATCTGGTTCTTACCTTCAATGCTCAGCTTCCATATGCAGGGCCGCTGCTGGCGCCTGTCACGTTCGATGAACTTGATCGGGCACAATCACTGGTGAATCCGCAATGGATATCGCGGCCTGGCGTTAGCGCTTTCGAACGATACTATCCGGAAGGCGCCCGCAGTTCGAACATTGAAGGACGCACGACGCTTGATTGTCTCGTCAATATGGATGGATCTCTCCGGTGTCTGGTTGGTTATGAAAACCCAGTCGGCGGAGGATTCGGAGAGGCAGCCTTACATATCGCGCAGGATTTTCGAGTCTTGCAAAGCACGACTGGCGTTCCGGCGCCGGGCAGGCGCGTCCGTGTGCCAATTTCTTTTCGGTTGAGTTCGGGACCGCCTCCTGTAGGACCGTCAAACGAATAGCACCGTCGGCGGCGCGCGTTGTTTCGCGCCGCTCACCGCCGAAGGAATTGCGGAGTCGCCGTGGCTAAATCCGGCTGGTTCGCCAACGCCTAGTGTGTTGAATCCAAAGTATCGCACCCCGAAAATTAGGTTGAATTCCGCACCCAAATCCGACCGGCCCGCGCCGCGCGTACCCTCGCGCCCATGCGCTTTATCGCCGAACCCATTTCACGCCATCGTCTCTCGCGGTTTCACCGCTGGGCGATGCTGTGGCTTGCGTGGTTCGCGGCGTTTCTCGAGCAGGCGGGTGCAATCGCGCCGCTCT
This sequence comes from Pseudomonadota bacterium, assembly GCA_016195245.1. Taxonomy (GTDB): domain Bacteria; phylum Pseudomonadota; class Alphaproteobacteria; order Caulobacterales; family Aquidulcibacteraceae; genus Vitreimonas. Next base: position 10,631 of record JACQAC010000009.1, on the reverse strand, counting down.
CACGCCAAGCCGAAGCCATCGGCCATGTCTGGCTCAATGGCATCGAGCGCGTCGTTCTGAGTATCGTCATGCTGCGTGCGGCGCCTTCGGTGCGGGCGCTGCGCGCGCGCCCGATCCACTCAGCGCGTCGCCGCAAAGATGCGAGTCTCCGCCGTGCGGTCATCAGCGCCGCGTTGCGCCGCACACTGCGTCCGAAAACTCTTCAGGCCCGCATCAAGGCGCTGTCGCAAAATCTCGACCACCTGGTCGCGCGCCTTGTCAAGCGTCTGCCCCGTGGCCTAACTCGCCGCCGTGCGATCAAGGCGCGACGCACCTTGGCGCCAGCGCTGACCGCGCCATCCGGTGCGTGCCTGGCGTCCGTCGCCGATACGTCTTGAAAGGAACTTGGCCTTTCTGGGCACCCCAAGCTGCGGCGACCCCGTCCACCGGTTCGAAGAGCCATGCGTGGCGCCCAAGCACGCATGCAAGGGGACTGCAAGCCATCTCCGCACGCGAAGCGACTGGATTTGCTGCTTGGATTTTCGTCAGAATGCGCAAGGTTGCCCTGGGAAGAATTCAGGCGCGATGCAGGACGTAAGTTATCGCAGACGGCGAGGCCGGGTCTCCAGAGGCGAGCGCGAGTGGCGCGTCTCCGACGACGCGCTGGTCATGATGAGCGCTTCAGGCAGCGAAAAGCGCACGCCTTGGAAAGATGTAATTGGCGTGCGGCTCTACCACGAGCAAATGCGCCGCCGCCCCTGGCGCTACGCGTTTGAGCTGCACACCAAGGAAGGCGAGCGCATCATTATCGACAATGCCCACTGGGTCTCCGGAAGCGATTATGAAGACCGCTCCGCAAGCTACTCGCCCTTCGTGAGAGCGGCGCTGGCTCGCATCGCCGTTGCGAACCCGAAAGCGCGGCTGCTGACCGGCGACACCCAGAAGCGCTATTTCTTCTTGATGCTGGTTTCGCTGCTAGCATTTGCGGCGTTGGCCTGCGCACTGTTGCTGATCCGAACACCGCTCGATGCGACGCCGGTCGCCGCGCCCGCAAAGCTCGGCCTTATCCTGTTGTTGCTGCCGGTTTTCTGGTTCGGCGTTCTGCGTTCAATGCCGCGCGGCGCGCCACTCGAACCGGTGCCGGAGCACGCCTTACCGCCCGAGCAGGGGCCTTAAGGGCGGAGTTGAAAAATTAGGTCGCGCGTGAGCGCGCTAATGCGCGTGCGGCCCAGCAGCATCATGTCGCGTTTGAGTTCACTCTCGAGAATGTCGATGGCGCGCGTGACGCCAGCTTCGCCCGCCGCGGCAAGCCCGAACAAATAGGCGCGGCCGATGGCGATGGCGTTGGCGCCCAAAGCGAGCGCTTTGACGATGTCGGTGCCGCGGCGAATGCCGCCGTCAAAGATGATTTCGGCATTGCCGCGAACAGCGGCCGCGATGGCGGGGAGCGTGTCGATGCTCGCCGGCGCGGTGTCGAGTTGGCGCCCGCCATGGTTAGAAACCCAAACCGCATCAGCGCCAATGCCAACGGCGCGGCGGGCATCATCAGTCGTGGAAATGCCTTTGACGGCGAACTTTCCACCCCAGGTGTCGCGCATCCAACGTGCATCGTCCCAGGTCACGCTGCGTGAGAATTGGGCGTTCACGAATTGGACAAGGCCGCCATCCATCTTCATGTGCGCGAAATTCGCGGCATTGACCGGCGGTGTTGTTATGAGATCGAACATGTAGCCCGGCGCGATCGCTGCCTGGCTTGCGGTCCGCATCGTCACGCGCGGCGGAATGGTGAAATCGTTGCGGCCGTCGCGCTCGCGGTTGCCTGCGACCGGCAGGTCGACGGTGAGGATGATTCCGGTGAAGCCCGCGGCCTTGGCGCGGGCGAGCAATTCTTCCACGAGGGCGCGATCGCGCCAGACATAGATTTGCAGCCACCGCGGTCCTTGATGCGCGGCGGCGATGTCTTCGAGTGTGGTAGAGGCGAGGGTCGAACAGGCATAGACAATTCCCGCCGCCTGCGCCGCGCGCCTCGATATCGCGGAAGCGCTCGACGTTGCGCCTCAGCGTGATCTCATCGTCCGCCCCGCCGTCGATATAGTCGAACACCATCCGCGGCAGCCGCCTGCGCGCCAGTGCGCGCAAGTCGGCGATGTTGTGTGCTCTCTCCAGCCCCATGCGTGTGAGCTAAGCGCGCGGCGGCGTCCCGCGTCAAATCTGTTAACGTTTTGAGCGTTGCTTATTTGTTCGACGCTCTGCAGGCTTCGCCCATGAGCCGAATCGGCAACGCAACAAAACTGAATACGTTCGTCGATCTCAACGACGCGCAACGGGCGGCGGTCGAACATGGCGATACACCCTTGTTGGTGATCGCTGGCGCGGGGTCCGGCAAAACCAAGACACTAAGCTGCCGCGTCGCGCGCTTGCTGCAACGCGGCGCAGACCCCAGCCGCATCTTGCTGCTCACGTTCTCGCGTCGTGCCGCTGCGGAGATGAGTCGCCGTGTGGGCGCCACGATTTCCGCGGCTGATATTCAGCTGCCATGGTCGGGCACCTTCCATGCTATCGGCGCGCGTTTGCTTCGGGAGTTAGCGCCGGCCATCGGGCTGAACGCCGACTTCACCATCCATGATCGTAGCGATAGCGCTGATTTGATGGGCATGGCGCGGCATGAGGCCGGCTTTGGCGTTGGCGTGAAGCGCTTTCCGATGAAGGGCACGTGCCTGGCGATTTATTCTCGGTGCGTGAACGCGGACGAGACCCTTGGAGATGCACTGGCGTTAACGTTTCCGTGGTGCCGCAATTGGGAAGCGGAGCTGAAGGCGCTGTTCGCCAAGTACGTGGAGATGAAACAGGCGCAGAATGTCTTGGATTACGACGATCTGCTCGTTTACTGGGCCGATTTGATGGAAGCGCCGGAATTGGCGGCGGAAGTTGGCGACCGCTTCGATCATGTTCTGGTTGATGAGTACCAAGACACCAACAAGCTGCAGTCGCGGATTCTGATGCGGCTGAAGCCGGATGGGCGGGGCGTTACTGTTGTCGGCGATGACGCGCAATCGATCTACTCGTTTCGCGCCGCGACAGTGCGCAACATTCTGGATTTTCCGGCGGCCTACGAGCCAGCCGCTCGGGTGGTGACGTTGGAGCAGAATTATCGCTCCACGGCGGCGATCCTCAATGCGTCCAACGCCGTCATCGATCGCGCTGCTGAGCGTTTCACAAAGAATTTGCACACGACACGCTCTGCAGGCGCGCCGCCCAAGTTGGTCGATGTTCGCGACGAAGTGGAGCAGGCGCATTATGTCTGCGATGCCATCCTTGAGGCGCGCGAGGATGGGTTAGACCTGAAGCAGCAAGCGGTGCTGTTCCGCGCTGCTGACGCGAGCGCGCAAGTCGAACTCGAACTGCAACGGCGCGACATTCCATTCATCAAGTTTGGCGGCCTCAAGTTTCTCGAAGCGGCGCACGTCAAAGACTTGATCGCCATTTTGCGGTGGGGCCAGAACGCGAGCGATCGGCTGGCTGGTTTTCGCACGCTGCAGCTGGTGCCGGGCGTCGGCCCAGTGAAGGCGGCAAAGGTGCTCGACGCGAATCCGGCGATGGCGTTCGAGTCGACATCGGCGCCTCGAGAGGGCGCCGACGTATGGGATGCTCTTCGTGATGTCGTGAACGCCATGCGCAGCGGCGGCGGTTGGCCCTCGGAGTTGGAGCGCGCGGCGCAGTGGTATGAACCGGTACTGGAAGCCAAGTACGACGACGCGCGCGTACGAGCGGCCGACATCGCCACGTTGACGCGCCTCGGCGCCAACTACGCCTCGCGCGAAAGCTTTCTCACCGATCTCACGCTCGATCCGCCGAACTCAACCAGCGACGAAAGCGGCCGGCCGCATCGTGACGACGATTTTGTCGTTCTCTCGACCATCCACTCCGCCAAGGGGCAGGAATGGAAAAATGTGTTTGTGCTGAATGCTGTCGACGGCTGCATTCCAAGCGATCTTGGCACGGGATCAACCGCGGAGCTCGAAGAGGAACGGCGTCTGCTCTATGTCGCCATGACGCGCGCCAAGGATAATCTGCATATTGTCGTGCCACAGCGCTTTTACGTGACGCAGCAAACCAAGAACGGTGACCGCAATATCTTTGCCGCGCGCACGCGCTTCATTCCCGCTGACATCACGCGCCACTTCGAGCGCGTGAGTTACACCCGCCCTGGTGCGGGGGGAGCGGTGGTGCGCGGCGCGATAGCGCCAGTGGACCTTTCCGCCAAAGCCCGCTCGCGCTGGGCGTGACCCGATAGGGCGATCCGAATGCGTGGCGAGCTAAATGCCACCGTACCACTCGTATCCGGCGTTATCTTCCCAATAGCCGCCGTTGCCGCCATAGATGCCAGCGAGGCTCGATGTGAGCGTTATGCGCTTGATGTACTTCGCTTGTTTGTAGCCGAGCTGGCGCTCTACACGGAGGCGCAGTGGTGCGCCGTGCCCGACGCTCAGCGGTGCATCGTTTAGAGCGTATGCAAGAAGCGTTTGCGGGTGGTAGGCATCGAACAGGTCGATGCTCTCATAGTATGCGGTCATGCCACCGCGGCTCGCTCTGAGGGAGTCGTAACATTGGAACACCGCGAACCGAGCCGAGCGATCTGGCGCGCACTGAATGAGCACCTCATGCAAGGGCGCGCCCGTCCATTTGCCGATGGCGCTCCAGCCCTCGACGCAGTCGTGGCGCGTTATCTGACTTCTCGGAAGAATGGACTGCAGGTCGGCTAGCGAGAATGATTTTGGCGCGTGGACGAGGCCGTCTACCTGCAATCGGTACGTGGTGAAATTATTCGCTTGTAGCGCTCGATACTCCTCTGTGGCGGGGTCACGTGTGCCATTCACTTTGAAAACCGGGGAAAGCTGCGACGACAGGAATTCTCGCGCGAGTGGTTGTGATGAGAGGATGGCGCGTTGGACCCCGAGGCTCATCGCCTGACCCAGCTTGAGCACGTCGCGGGTCTGTTTCGCGCGTAAGATAGAATCGCAGCCAGAGGCCAGAAGGCCAAGGCTGGCGGCGCCAGTCCCTAGAAGCACGCGGCGACGTATCGGGAAGCGGGTCAAGCCTTTTTCTCCGGTTTGACTTCGTACCATCCGGTGATCATCGCGCGAATTTCGTTGAACGCGCCGACCAGAAATATTTCGAACAAATGCACTGCCGCGAATAGGACGAGTGACCAAGCAACGATGAAGTGAATGGTGCGCGCAGACTGCCGGCCGCCAAACACGTCGAGCAAGAACGGAAAGGCCGCGTCCATGCCCGGCGACATGGTCATGCCTGTGAGGACCATCAGCGGCAACAGCCCAAAGATCACCGAAAGGTAGGCAATTTTCTGCAGCGTATTGTAGCGCTTGGATTCTTCTCCGCGTGGCACATGCAGCTTCACATGAGCCCAAACGTCCGCGAGCAAGTGGCGCAAGTGCTTTTCTTCAGGACGCAAGTACAGATCGCGCCGCAAGTGCCCCGAGAAGTAGGCGAACACCAGGTACGCCAATCCGTTGATCGCCAAAATCCACGCGAAGAAGAAATGCAGATTTCTGCCTGTCGCCAAATCTCGCGTTGAGGGCAGAGTCAGCCATACAGGAAAGGCGCGCGGGACTAAATGACCGTCCTGTACCGATGCGCCAAGCAGTCCGGTCGTTGCGAGGCGCGCAGGGCCGATGGTGGTGATGCCGACCAGACGCCCTTGGCGGTCTTGCGTCGCCTCCATGGCGATGAGCGCTTGATCACTATTGGCGCCGTATTGGCCCCAGTAGAGTCGGGGGTGGGCGTTGAAGATTTGCAAACCGCTCAGCAAGAGCACCGTAACGCACACCAGGTTGATCCAGTGGGTCGCTCGTGTTGTCGCCGCGTGTCGATAGATGCGTTCGCTCTTGGGCGGGGCAGCGGCTCCCTCCTGATCATCGGTCGTGGCGGCCGCGCCTTCAGCAATCGACATGGAAGACTCCGCACGGGGGTGAGACTGGCCGGGTCTCATTCGTTCCTCCCCTAGCCGCGGTTACGCAACAAAAAAGACTTCACGCCCTTCGCCCCTTGAACGCTGCACGCCCGCCCCCTGGCCCAAAATGCTGCTGAAGAGGGGGCGGGAGCGTCTTGGGGACGGTTGCGTCGGGCGGAAGCGCGCCTCTGGACCCTGACGCTTGCGTCTGCTCAAGGCGTTCGCGGCTCCCCATGACAAATTGAAGGTCTGTCAAGGAGCAAGGCTATATGACCCACGATTACAAGGCCAGAATTGCGGAGTTAGATGAGTACGTGCTCGAGCTGAAGAAGCTCGTGCCCGACGCGGTCGCAGCCTTTTCGACTTTGTCGCGCTCAGCGCAGACGCCCGGCACTCTCGACAAGAAGCACAAAGAGCTGCTCGCTCTCGCAATGGCGGTCGCCATTCATTGCGACGGATGCATTGCATATCATGCGCGCGGGGCGCGCCGCGCCGGCGCCGAACGGCAGGAAGTCGCCGAGGCGCTGGCGGTCGCAATTCAAATGGGCGGCGGCCCCAGTCTAAACTATGCCGCCGATGCGTTGCGCGCGTACGACCAATTTTAACACGCTGACGTTCTAAACGGGCTCGAATTGGCAGGTGAAATGCCGAAGCCGGATCGGCGCCTTCGACACTCGCATGCCACGAAGCCCCGCGCGCCGTTCATGCACGGCTAGAGTGGTCTCGATGACGTGATCAGCGTGGCTCTGGGTGTAAACGCGACGTGGCATTGCGAGGCGCACATACTCCATGTCAGCAGCTTTTTCGCTTCCATCGGGCTGCAGCCCGAACATGACGGAGCCAATCTCGCAACCGCGTATCCCGCCTTCCTCGTAAAGCGCGCACGCTAACGCCTGCCCTGGGTACTCAAGAGATGGGATGTGCGGCAGCATGGCTTTCGCGTCCAGAAAGACCGCATGACCGCCTGCTGGCCGCATCACCGGAACGCCGGCGTCGACTAGACGTTCGACGATGTATTCGTTCACTCGCACACGATAGCGCAAGTAGTCTTCGTCAACGATCTCGCTCAATCCTTGCGCGATGGCATCGAGATCGCGCCCGGCGAGACCGCCGTAAGTCGGGAAGCCTTCGGTTAGAATCAGCCGGCTCCGTGCCTCGGAGGCGAGCGTCTCGTCATTAAGTGCGAGCCAGCCACCGATGTTGGCGAAACCATCTTTCTTGGCTGACATTGTCATCCCATCGGCGTGAGCGAACACCTCTCGCACGATCTCGACGATCGAGCGCTGATCTTGACCTGCTTCTCGCGTCTTGATGAACCAGGCATTCTCCGCGAAGCGGCAGCCATCTATGAAGAAGGGCTTGCCGAAGCGGCGCGCGAGCGCGGCCGTAGCCTTGATGTTGTCGAGGCTAACTGGCTGACCGCCCGAGGCATTGTTGGTGATGGTGAGCATCACACAGGGAACGCTGGCCTGCTCTTTTGCGAGGAGCGCCTCCAAACGGGCGATGTCCATATTGCCCTTGAACGGATGAAGGCTTTGCGGGTCGTGTCCTTCGGCAATCAGCAAGTCACGCGCCTCGGCGCCGGTCGCCTCGATGTTGCCGCGTGTCGTGTCGAAATGGGTGTTCGAGGGGATTATGAGGCCAGGGCCACCGAGTAGATTGAATAAGATGGCCTCCGCCGCGCGACCTTGGTGTGTTGGGATGATGTGCCGAAACGGCATCAAGTTCCGCACCGCGGATTCGAAACGCTCAAACGACGGAGATCCCGCATAGGACTCGTCGCCGCGCATCAGTGCGCCCCATTGTTCGGCGCTCATCGCCGCCGTGCCGGAATCGGTCAACAAATCGATCAGCACATCTCGCGATGGAATAGAGAACAGGTTGTAGTGTGCCTTGGCCAGAATGGCCTGCCGCTCGTCGCGCGTGGTCATGCGTATCGGTTCGACTGACTTAATGCGGAATGGCTCAATAATTGTCTTCAAGACACGCTCCGATGTGCTTCGTTCAATGTTTCAGCAGGCGCGAGGCCAATCCATGGATTCAACCCGTCCGCCGCGGCCGCAACATGAGCGGAGCATAACGAGCGACAAAAACCACAAATGCGCCGCTCCAAAGGAAGGCGGCCGTGACTAGAAGCAGCGTATAATATGCTGAAATGAACGGCGCCATCACGCGCAACAGCGCGCTCGCATTGACGAGCGCATAGAGCAGTTGCGTGCCGCGATCGGCGGTGAGCGGTTGACCGGTATGGCCCCGTGTCACGCGAGTCATAACAGCCAGCGTCATGACCCCGAACGCGCCGGCGGTGAGTGCATGCACGCCTGCCGCGCTTGCAACCACGGTCGGCGCCAGAACGTGCGCGCCCACCAGAGCCAGCGCGAACGCAAGCCAAGCATAGCCAACGTGGAGAATGAGCAAGAGCGGTTCGCTGGTGGTGAGTCGCCCGCACCATCGTGAAAGCCGCGCAGCGTTGAGAGCGCCGGCGACAACCAACGCTGCTCCAGCGGGAGCGAGGTCTGGCAACGCGAGCCAGCTGATCAAGGACAACCCGGTTATCGCCAGTGTTAGTGCATCGAAGCGATCGGGAGGGGAGGGCAAGCGCGTGCTTTGCCGTTTCGCGAGCCAGTTGCGGGTGAAGCTGGGCGTGATGCGGCCGCCGATTAGCGCCAGCAGCATCGCGACGATGGCAAGAGCGCTGCGTTCGCCAAGTGTGGCGAGCGCAGAATCGATTGGGCGGAGGTGGGTGAGAATGTTGGCAACCGCAAGCAAGCCGACCATGCCGAAGACCGGCAGATTACGGACATTTCTTCCCGCCATGACTTCGCGGCCGACGATACCGGCAAGTGCGAGAAGAAACAGGCTGTCGAGCACTGCGCTGGAAGTGCTGTCAGGCGCCGCTAGCATTGCTATGCGTCCCACGCACCACAGCGAGAACAGCAGAAATAGGGGCATGCCGGTAACGGGAAGTCGCCCGGTCCAATTCGGAATGGCCGTGAGCAGGAAGCCGGCGATGACGCTGCTCAGATATCCGAACAGCATTTCATGAACATGCCAGTCGCGATTGATCTGTGGCAAACCACCGAAATATCGCGCCATCCAAAGCGGCGCCGCTGCTGCGGCCCAAATTCCGGCCGCCAGGAAGAACGGTCGAAAGCCCATGCCAAAAAGAGGGACGTCCTCGAAGCTTCGATAACGTTCCGCCGAGGTGCTCATGATTACGCTAAAGGACAACACTTGGGCCCATGAGCTTGATGGAGATCAAGCAGGGCTTGCGGCAGTTGCGCGCAACTAGATGCTGAGGATTTCGACCAACTCGCCCGGTCGGCGCGCTTCGCTATTCGCCGGACCGACAACCAATGCATCGGCGGCGGCGAAAGGGCTCACCAGGGATGAATCTTGGTTGGAAGCCGGGGTCACGTACAGCGTGCCTTGCTCATCGACGTGTGATTTCGCTCGCAGGTAGGCCTCACGGGGTCCATTTGCCCGGAGGGGTTCAGTCAGTCGGGCGCGTCGCGTTCGTGTTGTCGCTGCACTATCGCCGCCCAACATCATCGTGATCAGGGGGCAAAGAAATAGCCGCGCCGTGACAAGCGATGAGCCGGGATTACCTGGGAGGCCAAGAATGAGCTGATCTCTGTGAAGCGCAAACCAGGTCGGCTTCCCGGGCCGCAGGGACACTTTATCGAATATGACCTTGGCGCCTAAAGATTCAATAGCGCGGCGTGCGTGATCGTGATCGCCCACGGAGGCGCCGCCAATGAGTACGACGAGGTCACTCGCGGCTGAAGTCGCCTCGATGGTTGAGGCAATTTGATCGGCATCATCGCGCAGGATCGGTCCGCGGCTCGCCGCCGCTCCCCAAGCTTGCGCGAGGCCCGCGACTCCGAAACTTGCGGAATCGAAAATTTGGTCGGACCGAACATCCGCGCCAGGCGCCACGATTTCGTCGCCGCCGCCAAGAATGGTGACGCATGGCCGCCGCGCGACAGAGAGTGTGTTCTTCCCCGCCGCTGCTGTTATCGCGAGCTCTATCCCACTAAGCTTGACGCCGCTTTCGAGCAAGAGGGCGCCCGCGGAGAAATCCACACCCGGCGTGCGCACATGTTTGTGCGCTGAAATCGCCGGAACAGTTACGGTCGCGCCGTCGCGCGTGACCTCTTCCTGGATTGCGACAGCATCGGCGCCTTCCGGCAACGGCGCCCCCGTGAAAATGCGGGCGCATTCGCCGTTGCGGAGTTGTTTGTGCAAGGTGTGACCCGCGCCGGCCTCACCGACGAGTGTGAGGCGCCCGGGAGTGTCGGCGCTGCGGACGGCATAGCCATCCATGGCGGATGCGCGAAACGGCGGTTGGGCGCGCGTTGCAATCACCGGCGCGGCGAGCGTGCGACCTAAACACGCCTCAAGCGAAAGCTCTTCAGCCTCTGTGCGGCGCACCTGCGCGAGTAGGATCGCGCGCGCCTCAGCGACCGATATCATGATGTCGAACGCTGAAAATCACCGCTGGCCCCGCCGCTCTTGGAGACAAGCTGAATGCCATCGATTGTCATGCTGCGGTCGACCGCTTTCAACATGTCGTAAACCGTGAGACTCGCAACGGAGACGGCGGTGAGCGCTTCCATTTCGACGCCAGTCGAAGCGGTCGTTCTTGCGCGCGCTGTGATCACGAAGCTTGTGGTTGCGT
>JACQAC010000084.1 GCA_016195245.1 Pseudomonadota bacterium | reverse complement strand
TACCGTGTGGACAGGCTTCACTGCCTTTCTGCCGTTCATCGTATGGACGACAATGGCGGGCGGGCTTGTCGCGCTCGCGCTCTTGTCTGCGCGCCAATGGGTGGCGCCCAACGCTGCAATGCCTGGATTTGTAAACCGTCTCTTAACGCCAAGAGGGGGGGTGCCGTATGGCGTCGCCATCATGATGGGCGGCCTAATGGCGCTCCCTTCGCTTCCCTTTGCTGAACACGCGTTAACCCTGCCTTAGCCACGAGCGTGATCCATTCGCCCCGAATGGTTCGGGGGGAGCCATTCACGCGGGAGTATTAGTTCATGTCGCCGCGCCAAATAATTGTGTTGGTCGTCGCCGCGATCGCGGCCATCGGCGCGCTTCTTGTAATTCGCGGCATGGGCGCGCATCGCGACGCCGCAGCCACGCCGACCGCGCCGCCAATTGCGGGTCAGCAGGTTCTAGTCGCCGCGCATGACGTTCAACAGGGTGCAGCGCTGGCGCCGGGCGATCTGGCTGTAGCGCTCTTCCCGACATCGTCGCTCTCACCGACCTTCATTCGCATTGATCAAAATCCATCCGCACAAACTCAGTTTGTCGGCGCTGTAACAAGACGAGCCTTCGTGCAGGGCGAACCGATTACGGTGAGTTCTGTCGTGCAGCCTGATGGGCACGGCTTCATGGCTGCCGTGCTTCAGCCTGGGCTTCGCGCTGTTGCGGTCGAGGTGGCGCGCAAAGATTCTGCGGGCGGCTACATCCAGCCAAACGACCACGTCGATGTGATCGTCACGTCACGGCAGAACAACGAGGCAGGCGGCGGACAGCAAGTTCACAGCGATATCGTCCTGCAAGACGTGCGGGTGCTTGCCATGGGTGACGCGACGCAGACGCCGGCCGCCGGCGATCACCCAACCAGCAGCGACGCCAACATCGCTGTCCTTGAGCTGTCACCGGAAGACGCCCGCGCCTTGGCGCTCGCCGATGGCATGGGCGACATCTCTCTCGCCCTACGCGGCGTGCAAGCCGAGACGGTCGGGCTGCACACCAGCCACAGTGGCGGTTCTCTTACCCAATCCTCTGGGGGCGTGAAGATTCACGCCTTCGGCACGGTCACCGGAGGCGGCCGATGAGCGGCTTGAAGTCACTTCGCGTATCCCTGGCGACAGCGCTTTCCGGCACTCTCGCCTTCGCGCCGACCTACGCTTCAGCGCAAGTCGAGCCACCCAGCGCCTCAACCGTGCACATCAGCACGGGCGGCATGAGCGGCCCGCAGTCGGCATCGATTGTTCTACCCTTTGGCAAGTCGGCGATTGTCGATCTTCCTGCTGATGCGCGAGACATTCTGATCTCCAACCCCCAAATCGCGGATGCGACGGTGCGCACGGCGCGTCGCGCCTACGTCATCGGCCGTCAACTCGGTCAGACCAACATCTTCTTCTTCGATGCGCAGGGTCGCCAGATCGCCAATGTCGAAATTCGCGTCGAACCCGATGTCGCGCCGCTCAATGAACTGCTGCATCGGCAATCGCCAGACTCGCAGATCCATGCCGAAGCGCTGAATGGTTCGGTCGTGCTTTCCGGCACGGCGCGCAGTGCCGGGGAAGCCGATCAAGCCCAACAACTTGCCACGCGCTACATCGGCGCGAGCACGGGCGGGTCATCGGGCGGGGCCGCGGGCGCATCGAGCTCCGGCTCAACCGGCGCTGGCCACATCGTAAACCTGATTCAGGTTCAGGGCAGCGAGCAAGTTCTCGTGCGCGTCCGGGTTGTCGAGATGAGCCGCACGCTGATCCGTCAGCTCGGCGTCAATCTCAACTACAGCGAGATGATCAACCAGTTGGTTGGCAGCGACAACTTCGTCAACGCTGCCGTGGCCAACGGTTTCTCCGTAAATGGCGTGCTCGGCGGTCTTGCCGCGTCCGGCGGCGTCGCCGAGAATATTCTTCGCCCGAATGGCCTCGCCTATCCGAGCGGCACGGTCGACCCGACTATCGGCACCGGTCAAGCCGGCGTCGCGGGTTACAACGTCGATCCGCAAACCGGGCAAATCACATACGGCCCAGCGCACGTCGACCAAGCGCGCCGCACCGACGCTTCAATTCAAGCATTCGAACGCGCCGGCCTGTTGCGCGTTCTCGCTGAACCCAACTTAACCGCAATCTCCGGCGAGGCCGCGCGTTTCCTGGCGGGCGGTGAGTTTCCGGTGCCCGTCAATTCCGATAACGGCCAGATCTCCGTGCAGTTTAAGCCCTTCGGTGTTGGGCTCGCATTCACGCCCGTCGTCATGTCGGGCGGCATGATCTCTCTCAAAGTGTCCACCGAAGTCAGCGAACTGACCTCTGAGGGCGCTGTAAGCACCGGCGACACACCGATCCGCAACCAGGACGGCACCACCACCGTCATCCACGGCATCACCATCCCTGCCCTTCAAGTCCGTCGCGCGGAGACCACGCTTGAAATGTCATCGGGTAGTTCCATGGTGCTTGCGGGTCTGATCCAAGAGCGCACGCGCCACGCGCTTGAGGGCGTTCCGGGCGTCATGAACACGCCGGTAATCGGCTCACTGTTTCGTTCGCGCGACTTCCTGAACAACGAGACAGAACTCGTCATCATCGTGACGCCGTACCTCGTACGCCCGACTGCGCCGGGCAACATTCGCACGCCGGCCGACGGCTTCATGAACCCTACGGAAGGCGAAAGCCTGCTCACCGGCCGCCTCAACGCTATTTATCGCCCGCCACAATCCGCGAACGGGCAACCTGAGGGCCTGCAAGGGCCGCACGGACACGTCATCGAATGAGGCTCTCCATGTCGCCCCGTCTACCTCTCGCACTGCTCGGTTTGAGCACACTCGGCGCTTGCGCGCTTAGCGCGACGCCGCCGGTCAATGTTAGTTCCGCGCCAACGCGCGCCGATGGCCATGTGATCCAGGTTTCGCAAACCTCGGCGCGTATGGAAATTGCCGTCGCGCCTGGCGAGTCGATACTCACCGACAAAGCACGCAGCGACCTCCATGACTTTGCGAGCGCCTATCTGCGCTACGGACATGGCGCGCTGATCCTCAGCACGCCGTCAGGCGGCGCCAATGCTAACGCTGCGTCGATGCTCGCGGGCCAGACCCGCATGTCGTTGGTTGATAACGGCGTCTCCTATGGCGCCGTCGCGGGTTCAACATACGACGCCAGCGACAACGCCAATGCTCCGATTGTAGTGACCTTCGCGCGCTTTGAGGCGCAGGCGCCGGAATGCGCTCCGATTTATACGCAAGATCTCGCGCACCAAGAAGACAACCAGGCGTGGCGCAGCTTCGGGTGCGCCATGCAGGCAAACTTGGCCGCGGAGATAGAAGATCCGAGCGATTTGCTGCAGCCGCGACCGGACGCTCCACGTGACTCCAACCGCCGCACCACGGTGATGGAAGCGTACCGTGCCGGTCAGACCACCCACGCGGTTCGCGATGCAGACGAACGCTCCACCGTCAGCAATGTCGCCTCACAATAGGGCAAGCCAGCATGAGTAATCCTGATCCAGCTTGGCGCCTCGATGACGAAGATGATTTCGTTCTCGAAGAAGATTCAGAATTTGGCCTCGGCGAAATCGAGGGAAATCCTCCGCCGTTTGACAATGATGCGACGCCAGGCGCAGTCAACCAGAGCGCTCCGGTTCACGCGTTGAGTAGCGATGATCCGTTCGCGCTAACCCCGCCAGTCGCGCCGCAAGTGCATGCGCCCCTATCGCGCGACGACACCCGCACCACTGAACAGCCGGTGCCTCGGATCACAATTCACGCGTGCTGCGATCGTCCCGAGATCGCTGATATCATTTCCGCGATTACCGCGGATCGCCGCATGGCGCGCGCTGAGGTGGCCGTTGAGTCCGGCGGAATTGACGCCGCTGTCGTTCGATTTGCGACGCAGGCAAGCCCCAACCTACTCATCCTCGACACGATGATGCAGGGGCCGTCGATGCTGCACAGCCTCGATCGTCTCGCGCAGGTGATCGAAGCTGGCACCAAGGTCGTCATCATCGGCGCCGTCAACGATATCGCGCTCTTCCGCGAACTAATGGCGCGCGGCGTCAGCGAATATATCGTACCGCCGATCCAGCCGATCGACATGATTCGCACCGTGTGCGGCCTCTATGTCAACTCCGACAAACCATTTGCGGGTCGCGTCATTGCCGTGATCGGCGCCCGCGGCGGCGTGGGCTCTTCAACAATCGCGCACAACCTCGCCTGGTCGATCGCTGAACGCCAGGAATCCGGCGCCACCTTGCTCGACCTCGACCTCTCCTTCGGCACCGCGGCGCTCGACTTCAACCAAGACCCACCACAATCGATCGCTGACGCTCTGACGGCGCCCGATCGCGTCGATGACGTTTTCCTCGATCGCGTCACGACCAAGCACACCCAGCGCCTAATGATGCTAACCGCACCGGCGACGCTTGAGCGTGAATTCGAGCTCGATCACAGCGCCTTTGAGATCGTGATCGACCGCGTTCGCCGCACCAGCCCGTTCGTGGTGCTGGACCTGCCGCACATCTGGACGTCGTGGGTAAAGCAGACCCTCCTCGCCGCTGACGATGTCATCATCGTCGCTGGCCCGGATCTCGCGAGCCTGCGCAACACCAAGAACATTCTCGACCTGCTGAAGGCGATGCGTCCCTATGACAGCCAACCCGCCGTGGCGTTGTCGATGGTGGGTGTGCCGAAGCGTCCGGAAATTCCGTTCAAGGATTTCGCGGAGGCGTTGGGGCAAGAACCAGTGGCGTCACTCCCGTTCGACCCAGCCCTGTTCGGCATGGCCGCGAACAACGGACAAATGATTGGCGAAGTCGCCGCGCAGTCGAAGACAGCGCTGGCGATCGACGAACTCGCCGCTTCCCTGACGGGCCGCAAGCCGGTTGAGACGAAGAAGACGTCTCTGACCGACAAGA
The DNA here is from genome assembly GCA_016195245.1 of Pseudomonadota bacterium. Lineage (GTDB taxonomy): Bacteria > Pseudomonadota > Alphaproteobacteria > Caulobacterales > Aquidulcibacteraceae > Vitreimonas. The sequence continues at coordinate 2,547 of JACQAC010000084.1, read as the reverse complement.
TCCCGTTCCTGAAGCGCTAGGGGACTAAATGTTCGGAAAGCGAAGCGACGCACCCAACGCTGCGCCCGCGTCGCCGGCCACGGCCTCGGCCCCGTCGGCTGCGCGCGTGCAAGCTGCTGTCGGCGCACCGAAACCAGCGGCGTCTGCGGCTGCGCGCCCCGCTTCGACTTCGCCAGCGAACTCTAACGCGCGCATGCAGCCTTCGGCGGAGGTAGGCGAAACGCCGGAATTCCGCTCTGAGGCGTACTATCGCGTCAAGTCGACGATCTTCAACGCATTGATCGAGACCATCGACCTGACGCAGCTAGCGCAGCTCGATTCCGAGAGCGCACGCGACGAAATCCGCGACATCGTCGCCGAGATCATCTCGATCAAGAACGTGGTCATGTCGATTTCGGAGCAGGAATCCCTGCTCGACGACATCTGCAACGACGTTCTGGGTTATGGCCCGCTCGAGCCACTGCTCGCCCGCGACGACATTGCCGACGTCATGGTCAATGGCGCGGGCTCGGTATTCATCGAAGTCGCTGGCAAGATTTCCAAGACGGGGATCCGCTTCCGCGACAACGGCCAATTGATGAACATCTGCCAGCGCATCGTCAGCCAAGTCGGCCGGCGCGTCGATGAAAGCAGCCCCATTTGCGACGCGCGCTTGCCGGACGGCTCTCGTGTCAACGTCATCGTGCCGCCGCTGGCCATTGATGGCCCGACACTCACCATCCGGAAGTTCAAAAAAGACAAGCTGAAGCTCTCCAACCTGGTGGAGTTCGGTTCGATCTCGCCCGCCGGCGCCAAAATTCTTCAGATCATCGGCGCCTGCCGCGCCAACATTCTGATCTCCGACAGGTCACCATGCGCGATCTCGTCAAGAACTGCCTCCGGATGCGTCCCGAGCGGATCATCGTCGGCGAAGTCCGGGGCAGCGAGGCGTTCGACTTGCTGCAGGCCATGAACACCGGTCACGACGGCTCGATGGGCACGCTGCACGCCAACACGCCACGCGAAGCCCTTTCCCGCCTTGAGTCTATGATCACCATGGGCGGCTTCTCGCTGCCGCCAAAAACCATCCGCGAAATCATCGTCGCCGCCGTCGACGTCGTCATCCAGGCCGCGCGGCTGCGTGACGGTTCGCGCCGTATTACGCAGATCACCGAAGTGATGGGCCTCGAAGGTGAGACCATCATCACACAAGACATCCTGCTCTACGAAATCCAGGGCGAAGACCAGAACGGGCGTATCATCGGCCGTCACAAGGCGACCGGCGTCGGCCGTCCGCGCTTCTGGGAGCGCGCGCGCTATTTCGGCCTTGAGAAGGAATTGGCGCAGGCTCTGGACGAAGCGGAGAACGCGTGATGGAAATCCTCGTCGCCGTACTCGCCTTCCTCGCCGTCGGCGGTATTGGCTTCGCGTTTGCGGGCGGCGGTCAACCCGCGACGGCAACCAAGCGCGTGAAGGCGGCTGTGAACGCCTCCAAGCCCGTCGATCGCCGCAAGCAGGCCGTCGACAACGCCGCGCTGAAGCGCAAGCAACGCTGACGGCATCGATGTGATCGTCCGAGGCGTGAAATCCGGACTGCCGCTTGGTCAGTGCCTGCGCATCATCGCCGGCGAAAGCCCCGAGCCGCTGCGCACGGAATTCCAAAACCTTGTCGATGCGCAGGCAATGGGCGTGCCCCTCGATGTGAGTCTGCAGCGCATGTATGATCGCATGCCGCTAGCGGAAGTAAATTTCTTCAACATCGTGCTGATCATTCAGCAGAAAACCGGCGGCAACCTTTCTGAGTCGCTGGGCAACCTCTCCTCCGTACTGCGCTCACGCAAACTCATGAAGGAGAAGGTGAAGGCGCTTTCAGCCGAAGCCAAGGCGTCGGCGATGATCATCGGCGCGCTGCCCATCTTCGTCATGGGCATGGTCTACTTCACACGGCCGCAATACATCTCGGTCCTGTTCACGGATCCGGTCGGCAACTTCATTCTCATCTGCTGCGTGGTCATGATGTCAACGGGCATCTTCGTCATGCAGAAGATGGTCAACTTCAAGTTCTGAGCACCGCCCATGGCCAACCAGCTCATCGAAACGCTGATTGATCCGATGACCATCGCCGCGGTGCTCGGCGCAGGTGCCTGTTTCGCTACGGTCGTTACGGTTGCCGCGCCGATGCTCGCCGAAGACAAGCTCGGCACCCGCCTCAAGGAAGTCGCCAAGCGCCGCGAGGAACTGCGGAAGAAGTCGCGCGCCGAACTGGCCAAAGGCGCAACGCTGCAGCACAAGAACGCCAACCAGATCGCCAAGAGCCTCGTCGACAAGCTGCAACTGCAGAAGGCGCTGGCTGACGATACGCTGAATGAGAAGCTGATCCGCGCCGGTCTGCGCGGCCACGCCGCGCAGACCATGTTCTATTTCTACCGCGCCGCGCTTCCGATCGCGTTTGCCCTCTTCGGTCTCTTCTACATCTTCACCATCGGCCACGCCTGGCCGTTCCACTACAAGCTCGCCGCTGTCGTCGGCGGTGCGGCGCTCGGCTTCTATGCGCCCGGCCTCTACCTC
>JACQAC010000008.1 GCA_016195245.1 Pseudomonadota bacterium | reverse complement strand
GCTCGTCGACGAACACAGCGGCCATCCTTACTTCCTCGCGCGCGTGGTCGTGCCGCCTTCCGAGTTACGCAAGCTCGCCGATCCAGCTTCCGGCGAACGCCAACTGCGCGCCGGCCTGCCAGCGCAAGTCGTGGTGCCGACACGCAAGCGCACCGCCCTGCAGTTCCTGCTTGAGCCTTTGAATCAGGCGCTTTGGCATTCGATGCGGGAGCAATGAGATGAGCGGCTGGCGCCTTTCGCTTCTCGCCTGCTCTGGCATGGTTGCAGCCGCCAGCGCCGCGCATGCCGATAGCATCGTCGACGCAATGACCGCCGCCTATCACAACAACCCGACGCTCGATCAGGCGCGGCTCGCCGTGCGCGCGGCGCGTGAAGATCGCATCCAGGCGCGCGCTGGCTACCTGCCGCAGGTGTCGCTCAACGGGAGTTATGGATATCAAGACTATACCGTCCGCACGCCGTCGCCGTTTTTCGGAACCATCACACAGACACAACAATTGCACCCCGAGACGGAGACCGCGCAGGTCACGCAGCAAGTCTTCACGGGCGGCCGTCTCATTGGTCAATCGCAGCTCGCACATGCCGGCGTCGATAGCGCCCGCAACACCCTGCGCTCTGCTGAGCAACAAGTGCTTTTGGCGGCCGCTGATGCGTATCTGAGCGTGCAACGGGACGAACGGATCGTATCGCTGCGTGAGCAGGACGTCGAAGCGCTGACCCGCCAGCTCGGCGGAACGCAACGGCGCCTGGATGTAGGCGAGGTCAGCCGCACAGACCTGGCTCAAGTCCAGACGAGGCTCGCGGGCGCCAATTCCGCCCTCGCCCAAGCACACGCCGACCTGGATCGCTCGCGCGCTGAATATCTGCAAATCATCGGCTCCGAACCGCACGACCTGCAGCCGCCGACCATTCCACCGTTACCCCAAACCCAAGACGAAGCTGTCGCTCTCGCGCAGTCCGCGCACCCCGACCTGCTTCGCGCCCGTTCCGATGTGAACGTCGCGCGCGCTCATACGACAATCGAGCGGTCCGGCCTCTACCCGCAAGTCTCCGTGGCTGGCCGCTACGACCATTTCAATCAGAGCGGTTTCGCCAATCAGGAACGCGACGGCGCCAGCGCGACCGTGAACCTCTCAGTGCCACTTTACGAGGGCGGCTATTACGGCTCACGCGTGCGCCAAAGCCGCATCAACGAGGCCCGCGCGGATGCCCGCGTTGAAGAACAGCGGCGCCAGGTGGTTGCCAACGCCAGCACTGCCTGGAGCGACTACATGGCGCTTCAAAGTGTGGTGGAGGCGGCGCACGACCAAGTCAGCGCAGCGCAAGAGGCGCTTAGCGGCGCCGAGCGCGAGCGTGGGCTTGGATTGCGCTCCACACTGGACGTACTCAACGCCGAGGAAGAGTATCGAAGCGCAGAAGTAAACCTCGCGCACGCCGAGGCCTCCGCCGCGCTTTCAGCGTACACTTTGCTTGCCGACACCGGCCAACTTTCGCTCGATACGATCACGCCGCACCAATAGCGGATTGCGGCGACGCCGACGCTTTGAAGACTGGGACTAGCCTACGGCGAGTTCTTCGCGCTCGAGCCGCGCGTCGAGATGGGCAAACACCCGCTGCAGCACGACTGCGTCATCAGCCGTCCGCGCTACGCGCTCAAGGTCATCAACCTCGCGCGTGCCGAGCGCCGCACGGAGTGAACGCGGCGCGACCTTGAACACTCCAGGAAGCGAGGCCTCAGCCACGGCTTCGAACGCGTCGAACAATTGTTCCTTGAGTTTCTCACCCGGGCGCAGCCCGGTGAATTCAATGCTAATCTTGCGGCCCGAACGTGCGATCATCTGGCGGCCAAGGTCGAGGATCGATACTGGGTCGCCCATTTCCATGAAATAAGCGCCCGAGCCATCGTCGCTGCGGGTCACGCCGAGGATAAGGCCGACCGCCTCCTCCAACGACATGAAGAAGCGCTCCATCTCCGGATGTGTTACCTCAAGCGGCCCGCCCGCGGCGATCTGCGCGCCGAAGCGCGGCAACACTGAGCCCTGCGATCCCACGACGTTGCCAAAGCGCACAGACTTCAGCGTCATCGCTGTGGCGCGCTCTTGTTGGAAACCCAGCAAGTGCAATTCAGCGAGCCTTTTGGTGGCGCCCATCACACACACCGGCGACGCCGCCTTATCCGACGACACCAGGGTAAAAATCTCTGCTCGCGCATCATGCGCCGCCGCCAGGACGTTTCGTACGCCGGCCAAATTGGTCAACACGCATTCGCCGGGATGACGCTCCCCCAGGTGAACATGCTTCAAGGCCGCAGCGTGGATCACCACATCTGGCCGCACGCGATCAAACCATTTGCCAACACGGTCGCCATCTCGGATGTCACAAAGCGCGTCGACCAGCTCCAAACGCCGGTCGATGCGCCCGACGCGTTCCATCACATCCAGTAATCCGTGATCGAAATGATCGAGGAGGACCAAGCGGCCGCAATCGAAACGAGCGAATGTTTCCGCCAGAGAATAGTAACGGTTCGGGCCAGCCAAACGCAGATATAACGGCTCGCAAGAGCAAGCCCGTCTCACAATTTCTCAAAAAATCCAGCGCGCTGCGCCAAAGACAACGCCAACTGACGACTTTCTGTGACGCGTGCGATACACTGTCCGGCAAAACATGCCGGCCCGGCGGCGCCGTTTCTGCGGAGCGATTTCAACCCCAAGTCTGGATGAAGCCAGCCAGGTTGGGCAGCCCATCAACTACGCCATGCAGCAACACCGCGAGCAGCAAGCTTTTTGTGCGCATGTAGATCACGCCAAACAACACACCCATCGGCGACAGAGTAGCGATCGTGTACGCAACGACTTGCAACGGATCGTGCGACCAGCCGTCGACGCCGGGTCCACCGCGCAAATAGAGCCCGGGCGCATGAGCAAGGCCAAACAACAAGGCCGTCACTGTGACGCCAGCGGCCGGGGATTTGAGCAATGCCGCAAGCCGCGTTTGCAACACGGCGCGGTACAGAAACTCTTCGTTCAGCCCCGCCTCCAGCGCGATCCAAACGAAGCTCGCGGGCGCTGCCCAGGCCAGCAGAGACAGCGATGCGTGTGTTTCAGCGATCTGTTGCAGACTGGGGCTGATATTCGCGAGCAGCACCAGGAAGATTGCGCCGAGCACGATCAGCGTGCGCCAGAAGGCTCGCCCCCGCAGTCCCGCTTGAAACAACGGCCGCAGCTTTGCGCCGAGGGCCAGCAAGAGCAGGCACGGCAACAGCACATGCACGCTGAGCTTGAGCGCCATCACCAGCAGCTCTTGTTCACGCCCCGGCGGCAACACGTGCCGAGCCCAGCTCATCCCGAAGACGAGGAAGAGCACAGCATAGAGCGCCAGATAGACAAGCAGCACGCCGCTCTCGAGCGCCGGCCGCTTCACTGGAATGGAGGGCGCTTCAATGCCGCGCGTGAGCAGCCAAGCGACCCCGGTTAGCGCGACGCCGAAAATGGCGAACACCATGACAGCGTCGGTCCAGCCGCCACCAGTGCGCGCGAGATAAAGGACAGCCCCGCCCCACACCGCGAGATAGACCGCGGCAGCAAGGCGGGCTTGCTTCCAATTGGAATTAGCGACTGCCAACGCGCCCTCCGGTTTCCAGCACGAGGGATGCAGCCGCATGCCCGCGCGGATGCGGGGGCTTCGTCTCTAGTTAGTGGCTCTGGCCGCGCCAGACCGCCTTATACGCAAGGTAAAGCAGGCCCGAGAGAACAAGCAGGAACGCCAGCACCTGCACGCCCATCGCCTTGCGCTCCTCCATGTGGGGGTCGGCGGCCCATTGCAGATAGCTGGCCACGTCGGTCGCCATTTGCTCACGTGTCGACGGCGTGCCGTCGGAGTACGTGACTAGGCCGTCAGCGGCGAGCGGAGGCGGCATTGAGATCAAACGCCCTGCGAAGTGATTATTGACGTACTGCATGCCGCGCTGTTCGCCCGTGTACCCCAGAAGCAGCGAGCGCACGTATGCAGCGCCGCCCTCGCGCGCGCTGGTGATTACCGACAAATCTGGCGGCAACGCCCCGTTGTTGGCGGCGCGTGCCGCGAACTCGTTGGCGAACGGCTTGCGGAAGTGGTCCGAAATTCGGGCTGGACGCTGCGTGGCTTCTCCCGTCGCCTCGTCGATGTCCGGCACTTGGAAACCAGCAGCGATGGCGCGGACGTAAGGATTATTCACAACGTCGACGTACTCGCCGTGTTCACCAGCCGGCAGACCGACACGAGCCTCCATCTCGCCCGTCTCGTGATTGCGCACGCGATACTCCGCGAACGGACCGCCCGGCTCACCGAGATTGCGATACGCAAGATGCTCCATCGAATGACACGTGGAGCAAACTTGCGAATACACTTGGAAGCCGCGCTGCACGGCGGCCATGTCGTATGAACCGAGTGGCCCATTGAAGCTGAACGGATAAGCTTCGGGCGGCTCCGCTTCGTTGGCGGCCAGCGCTACGCCAGCGAACAGCGCCGCTGACGCGACAGCAGCGATCGCGATCCCCCGCAACATCACGAAGCTCCCTGCGTTTCGCCGAGCACAGGCTTGGCGATGGTGTCCGGCACGCGGTTTGGCGTTTCACGCAGACCGAGGATCGGCAGGATCACGAGAAAGAAGAGGAAATAGTAGAATGTCAGCAGCTGCGCGAAACGCGTCACCGTGAACAGGAATGGCGTATTTCGGATCACTTGCACGAACGGGGCCGAACCGCCGATGTGCGCCTTGGCGGCAGTGATCTGGGCCTCAAGGTCATCAGCGTTGTCGGCCGTGAACGTGTGTGTTTGTCGCGTGCCGCCAGTCACCGCAATGAGCGTCGCGCGGACGGAGCCTTCGCGTGTTACAGACGTCATGGCCGCGCCCTGAGCACGCGCCTGCGCCTCGGCGGCGTCCGATGTCGCTTGGAATTCGGGCGCTGATGGCGCCACGATTTGCGATGTCGCCGATTGACCGCCGGTCACCCAGTTCAGGGTCGCGCTGAATTGGCCACCCTTTGCCAGCGTGGTGCCGGGGTTTTGATGGCCGCACCAACCGAGCAAGATCGCCACCACCACGAAAATGAAGAAGAATTGCTTCGCGGCAGGTCGGTAGCGCATCGAGCGCACGCGCGAGGTATCGAGCCACGGCAAAATGAAGAGCACGCCAATCGATGCGAACATCGCCAACACGCCGGCGGTCCTGGAGTCGATCGGGCCGATGTTGAAGTCGAACGCGCGCAGGATCGCGTAGAACGGCAGCAGGTACCATTCCGGGAATATCTCGTTGGGCGTCTGCACGGGGTTTGCCGGTATGAAATTCGCCGGATCGCCAAGCGCGCGCGGCATGAAGAACACGAACACCGCGAACAGCAGCATGAACAACGAGGTCGCAAACAGGTCCTTGATCGTCGCGTAGGGGGTGAACGGAACCGTGTCGTCCTTTGTCTTGGGCTCAACGCCGGTGGGATTGTTCTGCCCTACTTCGTGCAGCGCCCAAACGTGCAGCACCACGACGCCAGCAATCACGAACGGCAGCAGGTAGTGCAGCGAGAAGAAGCGGTTGAGCGTCGGTTGATCGATGGCGCCGCCGCCGCGAATCCAGACCTGGATGCTTTCACCAACGAACGGAATCGCGCCCAAGATGTTGGTGATGACCGTCGCGCCCCAGAAACTCATCTGTCCCCAGGGCAGCGTATAGCCGAGGAAGCCGGTTGCAATCATCAGCGCGTAGATGAGGCAACCCAAGATCCACAACACTTCTCGCGGCGCCTTGTACGAACCGTAATAGAGACCTCGGAACATGTGGACATAGGCTGCGAGGAAGAACATCGAGGCGCCAACGGCATGGATGCCTTGAATCAGCCAACCGTATGGCACATCGCGCTGAATGCGCTGCACGCTCGCGAAGGCGTCGTGAATGTTTGGCTGATAGTGCATCGCCAGCACGATGCCGCTGACGATCTGCACAACCAGGCACAGCGAAAGCATCGCGCCGAAGGTCCACCAATAATTGATGTTTCGCGGCGTCGGAAACGCGACAAAGCTGTCATGCGACAAGCGCAAGATCGGCAGGCGTCGATCCAGCCAACGCGTAAAGCCCGATTTCGGCTCGTAGGTCGAAGGTCCGCTCACTTATTTGGCTCCCCGGCTCAGCCGATGCGGATGGATGTGTCGTTCAGATAGAGGTAGGGCGCGACGTACAAATTCTTTGGCGCCGGGCCCTGACGGATGCGTCCCGACGTATCGTAGTCGGAGCCGTGGCATGGGCAGAACCAGCCGCCGAAGTGGCCGCGAAAGCCCGGATTGTCCGGCGGCAGCGGCACGCAACCCAAGTGCGTGCAATTGGCCTGCAAAATCAGCCACTCAGCTTTACCCGCCGAACCGTTCGACTGCTTGGTGCGGTCTTCGTCGAGCTGTGGATCTTTGAGCTGCGCATAGTCATCCCGCTGCGCCTGCGCGATTTCGGCTGGTGTGCGGTGACGCACGAACACTGGTTTGCCTTGCCAGATTGCCTTGATCTGCTGGCCAACCGCGATGGCGGCGAGCGACACCTCCGTCGTGGACATGGCGCGCGTATCCGCGGCGGGGTTCATTTGATCAACAAAGGGCCAGATGGTGGCGGCGGCGCCCACCGCGCCTGCAGCGCCGGCGGCGATGAAGATGAAGTCGCGTCGCGTCGTTTCGCCGGTCCCGTGCGCGCCGCTGGACGTTGCTTCAGCCACCTTCAAAGTCTCCGCTTTCGTTCGGCGGCGAAGCTAGGCTAGTCCGAGGGCCCAAGCGCGCGGCGCGTCGCCGCATGCCGGTCATGACCCCGATTTCGCCCCGATTCTCCGACTGCGGAGGCCATAACGTGCGCTTTGCTCTCTATCAACCTGACATCCCGCAAAATCTCGGCGCGGCCATTCGCCTCTCTGCCTGCCTGGGTGTTTGGCTGGATGTGATCGAGCCCTGCGGGTTTCCGCTAACGGACGCTTCGCTGAAGCGGGCGGCGCTCGACTATGGGACCAAAGTTCGCATCGTTCATCATGCCAGTTTCGAAACGTTCGCAACGAGCACGGGGCGCGGGGGCGGACGCCTCATCTTGGTCGAGACCGATGGCGCAACCAAGTTTCAGGATTTCAGCTTCTCCACAGGCGACACGCTGATTTTCGGGCGCGAGAGTGCGGGATCGCCCGGTGAACTCTACAAAGCGGCGCACGCGAGTATCCGGATACCCATGGTTCGCGGCTTGCGGTCCCTCAATGTCGTGACGGCAGCTGCGGTGGTATTGACCGAAGCACTGCGCCAGACGGGCGCCTGGGAGAAATTGGATTGAGCGGCGGCGAAACGAAAGCGCGGGCTAAGGCTTGGTTCGAGCAGCTCCGCGATCAGATTTGCGCGGCGTTCGAGGCGCTGGAGGACGAAGCGCCGGCCAGCCTCTATCCGGGCGCGCCGGGCCGTTTCGTGCGCACGCCTTGGAAGCGCGGCGACGGCCATGCCGACGAAGGCGGCGGCGTCGCCGGCATGATGCGCGGGCGGTTCTTCGAGAAGGTCGGCGTCCACGTTTCGACCGTGTACGGCAAATTCAGCCCCGAGTTTGCGACGCAAATTCCTGGCGCCGCGGAAGACCCGCGCTTCTGGGCCTCCGGCATTTCGCTGATCGCCCACATGCGCAACCCGCACTGCCCGCCCGCGCACATGAACACGCGCCATCTCGTCACCACGCAATGGTGGTTCGGCGGCGGCGGCGATCTCAACCCGACCCAAGCCTATCAGCGCGATCACGCGTACGAGGATGTCGAGACCTTCCACGCCGCCTTCCGCAGCGCCTGCGACAAGCACCACTCCTCGTACTATCCGCGCTTCAAAAAGTGGGCCGACGAATACTTCTATCTGCCGCATCGCCATGAAATGCGGGGCATCGGCGGCATCTTTTACGACCGCCACAACAATGGCGACTGGGACAAGGACTTCGCCTTCACCCAGGACGTCGGACGCGCGTTTCTCGATGTGTATCCAGCGCTGCTGCGCAAGCACATGCACGAGCCGTGGACCGACGCCGATCGCGAAGAGCAACTGATCCAGCGCGGCCGCTACGTCGAATTCAACCTGCTCTACGACCGAGGCACCACGTTTGGCCTGAAAACAGGCGGCAATGTCGAGAGCATCCTGAGTTCTATGCCCCCGGTGGCGAAGTGGCCTTGAGTTGACGCTTCGCCCCAGCACGCTTTAGTTGCGGCGGGGGAGTTTCATGACACTGCATTCGCCGCAGAATGAAGTGCGCGACCCACGCGCGTTGTGGTGGTGGATGCGCGCCTTCGTGTTCCTCACGATCGTGGGATACGTCATCACTCTGGCATTGTCCGGTGCGACCTGGGGTCTCTACGCGCGGCTTTGGTCCATACCCGGCCAAGCGGCCAACTTTATCGACCGTGGGATCGCGCTCACAAACATCTTCGTTCTCGGCACCTACATCTTCAGCATCATCTTCACGCTACGCGTAACGTATCGGCTGATGAAAAACGCGCACACATTCGGCGGCGCCGAAGAGTTGACCTCACCAGGCATGGCTGTGGGCTGGTATTTCGTTCCCATCGCCAGCCTTTTGCAACCGCCGCGCGCGGTTGGTCAGATCTGGCGCGCAACTTTTCGTCGAATCGGACAGGCTGAGAGGGGGTCGTCGGTCATCGGCTGGTGGTGGATGTCGTGGATCGTCAGCGGGGCGCTCCTGACCTATACTGGCTTTGCGTTTCGCGCGGGCGAGCCGAGCCGTGACGTTGTGGAGAGCGCCCTCTTCATTCAGACGATTGGCTACGCGCTGCGCACCGTTGCCGCCGTGTTCCTGCTGGTCACGTTCGGCGCGATTGTCCGAGCGCAAAGCAATCTCGACAAAATCGGCGATACGTTCGACTGAGCGCCGCCTAAGCCATCCCCTGCGCCACGGCCTTCAGCCGCTCGATCACTGAGAGCTTGTCGTCGGGAAAGTCGGCGTCGATCCACCAGGCTTCGACTTCGCGCATCACTTCGCCGACCTTTGGCCCCGCCTGCACGCCTGCCGCCATCACTTCATCGCCGCTGAGCGGCAGCTTCGGCGGCGTCCACATTTGCGCATGCGCGACCAGCGCGCGCCAGGCTTGGGCCTTGTCGCCGCCTGAAGCCGCCCAGGCCAGCATAACCCGATCCCGGAAAGCTTCGTTGCCAATCGCGTAGATCGCGCGTCGCATTTCGCGCAGCGACATGTATGAGGTGATCTTCACGTCATCGCCAAGCGCAGCAACCAGCCGATCGCGCTCTTCGTTGGACAGCTTGAGGCGTCGCGCCAGCGCATTGCCGGCTTCCTGATCCGGCAACGCGGCCGCGACGCGCGTCATACCATCGACCGGCAACATCAGATCGGCTTGCAATGTGCAGAGCGCGTCGAGGCGCGTTTCGTTGCTCAGCTCCGGCAGCGCACGCGCCGCAACCTCGATGGCTTTCATCCCCTCCCACGCCGCGCGCGGATCAGGCGCCTCGAGCAGCTTCTTGGTCTCCTTCCACACCCGCTCGACCGAGAGCTGATCGAGGCCCGCCACTAGATCCGCGCACGCCGCTAGCCCATGCGGATCGAGCGGCCCCTTGGCGTACCAAGCGTTGAAGCGGAAGAAGCGCAGGATGCGGAGGTAGTCCTCGCGCAGCCGCTGGTGCGCGTCGCCGATGAAGATCACCCGGCCGGCGCGCGCATCGTCGAGCCCGCCGCCCGTGGGATCATGGATTTCGCCGGTCGCGTCGGCGTAGAGCGCATTCAGCCGGAAATCGCGCCGCTGCGCGTCCTCTTCCCAGCTTTCGCTGAACACCACCGTGGCGCGGCGGCCATCGGTGGACACATCGCGCCGCAGCGTCGTGACTTCAAACGGCTTGTGGTTGACCACGACCGTCACGGTGCCGTGCTCGATGCCGGTGGGATGCGCGGCGAAGCCAGCGTTGCGCGCGATCTCCGTCACCTGATCCGGCGTCAGCTGCGTGGCAATGTCGATGTCGTCGACCGCGCGCGCCATCAAAGTGTTGCGCACGCAGCCGCCCACGAACCGCGAGCCGCTGGGGCGCGCGGCTTCAAGCGCTGCCATCAGCGCTTGCGTTTCCTTGGCCTTGAACCAAGCGGCGTGCGCGAGTGATGAAATCAATTCTGTTTCCGCAAAATCCAAAGGCTAAAGCAGATCGTCAGAAAAATGGTGACGCCGAGGAATACGGACCATAGATTCCAAGCGAATACCCAAATATCGCTATAGTTTATTCCTGCTGCGATCTTCGATCCGAACCAGCCCAAGAATAGCACGACGCACGATGCGGCGCTGAGCGCTACAGCGGCCAAGAATCCGAGCATGATCTGCTCGATACGCGATTGCCCGTTCTTGGCCCGATCTTGTCGTCTTTCACTCATACAATCTCTCATACAGCGCGCGGATCATGCCTGCGGTTGCGCCCCAGATGAAGTGTCCTTCGTAGGGCATCGCCCAATAGAAACGTTGACGGCCGCGGAATTCGGCTTCGCGCTTTTCGTGATTGGCGGGGTCCATCAGGAAATCCAGCGGTGCTTCGAACACACTCGCCACCTCGCGCGGATCGGTCGTCAGGGTGAAGCCGGGTTCGATCAGCGCGGCGATGGGCGTGACATGATAGCCGGTGATGGTGCGATAGCGGTCCCACGCGCCGATCGGGTCGATGAAGTCGCGCGCCAGTCCCACCTCTTCCTGCGTCTCGCGCAGCGCGGCCGCGAGTGGCGACGCATCGGTCTCATCCACGCGACCACCTGGAAACGCCACCTGCCCCGAATGCATCGCCAATTCGTGCGAGCGCTCGGTCAGCAGCATTGTCCAACCGCCGGGGCGCTTGATGATCGGCGCAAGCACGGCCGCCTCGCGCGCGGGTGGCGGTGGCTCGTTCCAATCCGGATTGAGATCGTTGTCGCTCCGTGGTGGCGCGGCCGTAAGCACGACGTCCAATGGATCAAGTCGCGTTCGCAGGAGCCGTTCGAAGTCTTCGCTCACCTTCCCCTCCCCTTGAGGGGAGGGGACCGAGGGGTGGGGTGAAGCTCAGTGTTTGGAAGTTCGCGACGTGCGGACGCGCGCAAGTTCTGAAACGGCGGCGCTTCACCCCGCCCCCTGCCCCCTCCCCTCAAGGGGAGGGGGTGATTGCGCGAACTCGTCTTCACAACGCCCCCAACCCAAACCACACGCCGCCACTCCAGATTCCGAGCCTGCCATCGCGGCGATCGCTCCACTCGATCATCTCATAGAATGGAGCACGGAGGATGCGGGCTTCCAATCTGCCGCGCACATGCACGTAGGGGCGTGGTTCGTCGCCGGTGTAGGTGACCCGCAGCGGGTGCTCCCGCCCCGCCACAGTGACGTCGCCAACATTTGTTGTGAACACCAAGTTCTGCGTCTCCCCCTCCCCATCGCGATCGACGCGCACAGCGAGGAAGGGCGCGTCCTCCACCTTTACCAGAATCTTTTCGACTGGCGTCACCAGATAGGTCTCGCCGTCGGAGTCCTTGCGCAGGATTGAGCTGAACAGGCGCACCATCGGTTCGCGCGTGATGCGAGTTCCTTCGTGCAGCCACGTGCCATCGCGGAGAATTTCGAAGCCGGCGAGGCCGCAATACTCGGGGTTCCATTTTTCAACCGGCGGCAGGCGCCGTTCGCCTGCCCCATCCGCCGCATGGAGCTTGAGCGAGGCGATCAATTGCTCCAGGGACACGACTTCATGATCCTGCGGGTGAATGGGCTGGGCCGAACAGCGGCTGTCGCCTTAAATCAGCCTCCATACAAGCGAGCTTCGCGCCTATGAGCAATGTCGATGAGAGGGATGCCCGGGCGGTGGTGGGCGAGGCTGAACAAGCCGGCGAGACACTAGCGCGGGTGCGCGACGAGATCGGCAAGTCTGTGTTCGGCCAGGAGCGCGTCATTGAGATGACGTTGGCGGCTGTGCTGGCGGGCGGACACGTGCTGCTGGTCGGTGCACCGGGCTTGGCCAAGACGCGGCTGGTCGAGGCGATGGCGCGGGTGCTGGGGCTGGACTGGGCGCGCGTGCAATTCACGCCGGACCTGATGCCAGCGGACATCCTGGGCTCCGAAGTTCTGGATCAGGGCGCGACGGGTCAGCGGCAGTTCCGCTTCGTCAAAGGCCCGATCTTCACGCAGCTGCTGATGGCTGATGAAATCAACCGCGCTTCGCCGCGTACGCAATCGGCGCTCTTACAGGCGATGCAGGAATATCATGTGACGGTCGCGGGCCAGGCCTACGATGTGCCGAAGCCGTTCCACGTGCTCGCCACGCAAAATCCGATCGAGCACGAAGGCGCCTATCCGCTGCCGGAAGCGCAGCTCGATCGCTTCCTGCTGCAAGTCGATGTGCCTTATCCCGATGCAGAGATTGAGCGGCGCATCCTGATTGAGACGACCGGCTTGGCGGATGTAACGCCGCAAGCGGTGCTCGATGCGAACGGCTTGATCCGGCTGCAACAACTCGTGCGGCGTATGCCGGTGGGTGAGAAGGTGCTCGCCTGCATCCTCGAACTGGTGCGCTCAGCGCGGCCGGGTTCGACGCACGATCAGCGTGTGAACCAGCACGTCGCCTGGGGACCGGGGCCACGTGCGGGCCAAGCTTTGATGCTGGCTGTGCGGGCGCGCGCCTTGCTGCGCGGACGCTTGGCGCCGTCGATCGATGACGTGGTGGCGTTGGCGCGCCCGGCGCTCGTGCATCGCATGCAGTTGTCGTTCGGCGCGCGCGCCGAGGGCTTGGACATCGACACGCTAGTCGATGAACTCGCGGAGAGCGCGGCTTGATGACTTCAGCGCATGA
The DNA here is from genome assembly GCA_016195245.1 of Pseudomonadota bacterium. Taxonomy (GTDB): domain Bacteria; phylum Pseudomonadota; class Alphaproteobacteria; order Caulobacterales; family Aquidulcibacteraceae; genus Vitreimonas. Next base: position 8,375 of record JACQAC010000008.1, on the reverse strand, counting down.
CTGACGCCGCTCGGCTCGACGCATTAGCGCTCGCTGGCGATCTGCCGGGTGTGCTGCTCGACGCGCGCCGCTTGGCCGCCGCCGCGCCTGGCTTCCACGGACGCCGGCGCGCCGGACAAGGCGAAGCGTTCTGGCAATACCGCGATTACCGGCCCGAGGATGGCGCGCGCTTAGTGGATTGGCGCCGCTCGGCGCGCGGCGACAGATATTATGTGCGCGAGCGCGAACGCGAAGCAGCGCAGACAGCGTGGTTCTGGGTTGATCCTTCGCCGGGGTTCGATTGGAGCTCCGATCCGAAACGCACCACTAAGCTTCGCCGCGCGCGCACCATTGCGTTAGCGTTGGCGGTGTTGCTGACGCGCGGCGGCGAGCGTGTGGGCGCGATCGGGTCGCCGCCACGTACTGGGCCGCGCGGGCCGGATCGCCTGGCATTGGATTTCCTCACGCCGGCGCGCGACGACGCACCGCCGAAGAGCTGCGTCATCTTCCTCTCGGACTTCTACGAGCCGATCGAGACTTGGCGAGCGCGCATCAGCGCTGCGGCCTCCGCCGGCGCAACTGGCGCGCTGGTGATGATCGCTGATCCCGCCGAGGAGGACTTTCCGTTTCAGGGACGCACGCTTTTTCGTGAGCCCGGGTCGCATCGTGAAGCGCTCATCGGCCGCGCCGAGAATGCGCGTGAGGACTACGCGGCGCGGTTGGAGACGCATCGACGCGATGTGCATGAGCTTGGCGCGAAGCTCTCCTTCCCTTCGCTGCTGCATCGCACCGATCACGCGGCGGGGCCGACTTTGGCGTTGCTGATCGCTCTGGTTTCCGAGCGCTTCGCGTGACCATCGGGCCATTTCTGTTTGGCGCGCCGTGGGCGCTGGCGGCGCTTGCGGCGCTGCCGCTGCTCTGGTGGCTGATGCGCGCCACGCCGCCGCCGCCGCAACGCGCGCAATTTCCGCCGACGCGGCTGCTGATGGGCTTGCACACGGACGAGCAGAGCCGCGAACGCGCACCGTGGTGGCTGGTGCTGTTTCGTGCGCTTGCGGCAGCGTTGATGATCGTCGCCTTCGCGCGCCCGAGCCTGACGCCCACCGCCACAGCGCAAGCGCAAGGCGGACGGACGCTGATCATCATCGATGACGGTTGGACCTCTGCGCCGAATTGGAGCGAGGTGCGCACTGCCGCCACTGCAACGATCGCGCAAGCCGAACGCTCCGGCGCACCGATCTTCTTGCTGACAACTGCGCCCACCATTCCGGCGCGCGATCCGGGCGAAGCGCTCACAGCCGGCGATGCGAAATCGCGCATCGCGCGGCTGGAGCCGAAGCCCTGGCGCCCCGATCGCGCCGATGCCGCACGTCGGCTCGCGCAGACACAAGCGCGCTTCGATCACATCGTCTGGATTTCGGATGGCCTCGACGGTCCTGGCGCGCACGCGCTGGAGCAGGTGCTGCAACAGCGTGGCCCGGTCACCGTGCGCATTCCCGCGCACACGGGGCGCGCGATCGTGTCGGGGGCAGTGACGCCGCAGGGCATTGAAGCGCGCGTGCGGCGCGCGCCGAACGGCGAGCCACTCGCGGCCATCGCCGCCGAAACAGCTGACGGCCGTGCGCTTGGCGCAGCCGAGGTGCGTTTCGGACCCACCGAATTGACCACCGGCGCGCGCATTCAGTTGCCGCCGGAGATTGCCGCACGCGCCGCGCGCGTGCGGATTGTTGGCGAGCAGAGTGCGGGTGCAGTGCATTTGCTGCCGGCGGGATCGGGACGGCCGTTTGTTGGGCTCATCGATCCGGGCGGCGTGGGCCAGCCCCTTGTTTCAGAGCTCTATTACGCGGATCGCGCACTGCAGCCGTATGCGAGTTTGCAACGCGGCGGCGTCGGCGAATTGATCGATGCGCGCGCGCAGGCCCTGATCTTGCCTGACGCCAGCCCGATCTCGCCTCTTGACCGCGCCGCTCTGGCGCGTTGGATTGATGCCGGCGGTCTGCTCATTCGCTTCGCCGGGCCGCGGCTCGCCAACAACAATGACGATCTTCTACCGGTACGCCTGCGTCCAGGCTCGCGCGCGCTTGGCAGCGCGCTCGCTTGGGAGACGCCGCTTGCTGTCGCGCCCTTCCCGGCGGACTCACCCTTCTCCGGCATCACACCGCCGGCCGACGTACGCATCCGTCAGCAAATTTTGGCTGAGCCCGCTTCGATCGAGCAAGCGCACGTGTGGGCGACGCTTTCCGATCACTCGCCGCTGGTGACGGCGCGCCAGCGCGGACACGGACTGATCGTGCTTTTTCACGTGAGCGCCGGACCGGATTGGTCGGACTTGCCCCTCTCGGGACTGTTCGTCGAGATGCTGCGGCGGACATTGGCGTTTACAGCGCGCGATGCCGGCGCTGGCGAACGTGCGATCAGCGGCGGGCCTTACGTGGCCCAGCGCGTCCTTGATGGCTTTGGCGCGCTGGCGCCGCCGCCACCCGATCTGCAAGCCGTTGCGCCGGAGCGTTTCGCTCTGGCGCAACCGTCGCCCGCCACACCGCCGGGTCTCTATGAACGCGCCGGCGTTTCCGCCGCGATCGACGCGGCGCGCAATGACGAGACGCTCACGCCACTCACATTGCCGCCTGGCATGACGCGCGCGGGTTTGGACGCTCACATCGAGCGGCCACTCGCGGGCTGGTTCTTCGGCGCGGCGGCTTTGATGCTGGCGTTCGATCTGTTCATCGCGCTCTTTCTGCTTGGGCGACTGCCACGTTTTGCGCGCGCGAGCACTGCAGCGTTGCTGCTCGCGGGCGTTCTGTTCACGCCAGATGTCCGCGCGCAAACGCGCGACGATCCTACGCTGGTCATTCGCCTCGCCTACGTGCGCACCGGCGATGTGCGCGTTGATCGCACCAGCGCATCAGGGCTTGAGGCGTTGACGCAAGTGCTGGTGAATCGGACAGCGGTCGAGCCCGGCCCGCCGATCGGCGTCGATCTCGCGCGCGATAATCTCGCGGCCTATCCGTTTCTCTATTGGGCGGCGCCTTCATCGCCGCAGCGCCTCTCCGATGCGGCGCTCGCCAATCTCGATCATTACCTCGCCATTGGCGGCTTGCTGCTGGTCGACACGCGCGACGCGGGGCGCACCGCCAATGCCGGCGCGCGGCCAGCGCAACTGATGTTGGCGGGCGTGGACGTGCCGCCGCTGGCGCTGGTCAACAGCGAACATGTGGTGGCGCGCGCCTTCTATCTCATGCGCAGTTTTCCCGGCCGCTACGCCTCGCCGCGCCTGTGGGCGGAGACGGCATCGGCCGCTTCGGCCCGCGACGGCGTAGCTTCGCTGTTCGTGGGCGATGGCGATTGGGCCAGCGCTTGGGCGGGCGAAGGCGGCATCGACGATCGCCAGCGCGAGATGGCGCTGCGCTTCGGCGTCAATATGGTGATGGTGGCGCTCACTGGGAATTATAAGTCCGATCAGGTGCACGTACAGACGCTGCTCGAGCGTCTCGGCGAACAATCGCGATGATCGGCGCCGCACGCCTCGGCTTCGATCCAGCGCTGCCGTTGAGCGCGATCATCGCGCTCGGCGTGGTTGCGGCACTGGCGTTCGGCTTCTATGTGTGGCGGCGTGGCGGCGCACCGATTCTGCGCGCGCTTGGCATCGCCTTCGTTCTACTCGGCTTGCTGCAGCCGCAATGGGTGCGTGAGCAGCGCCAGTCTGCGAACGACGTGGCGCTGGTGCTGATTGATCGGAGCGAGAGCCTCAACCTGGCTGGGCGGCTCGATGCAGCGCGGCGCGCCGGCGACGGTATCGCTGAGCGCTTGGCGCGCGAGCCTGGGCTTGATGTACGCACGCGCGAGACGCGCGGAGGGCCGGACGGAACGATGATCACTTCGGTGATCGCGGACGCGCTCGCCGATGTCGCGCCGGATCGGATTGCCGGCGTTGTCGTTGTCACCGACGGCCAGGCCGCGGATGCGCCGCGCGATCCGCAACGGCTGGCGCGGTTTGGGCCCGTGCATGTACTGATCGTCGGCGATCCAGCGCGCGGCGATCGCCGCCTGGTCCTGGATGCGGCGCCGACCTTCGGCATTGTTGGCGAGCCGATGACCATCACTGGGCGCGTGATCGACAGTGGCGACGTGCCGGTGCGCGTACGCGTGTCGATCGATGGAGTCGCGGTCGCCAACACCGTCGCCACCGCCAATCATGCTTTCAGCATTCAGGTGAGCTTGCCCAAGCGCGGCCGTAACATGGTGATCGTCGAGGCCGATCGGGGCGCACACGAGATCACGCTCGCCAATAATCGCGCCGCGTTCGCCGCCAACGGCATTCGCGATCGACTTCGCGTGCTGTTGATCACCGGCGAGCCGCATCCTGGTGCGAGGGTATGGCGCAATCTGCTGAAGTCCGACCCAGCCGTCGATCTCGTGCATTTCACAATTCTGCGGCCACCTGAGAAGCAGGACTTCAATACGCCGCTCAATGAATTGGCGTTGATTCCGTTTCCAACGGAGGAATTGTTCAATCGGCGGCTTGGCGAGTTCGATCTGATCATTTTCGATCGCTCGCGCTGGCGCGGCATTTTGCAGCCTTATTACTTCTCCAACATTGCCGAGCGGGTCGAGCAAGGTGGTGCAATGCTGATCACGGCGGGTGAATCCGAAGCGGGTGACAACGGCGTCTATCGCACTACCCTCTCCAGCATTTTGCCGTCGCAGCCGGTGGGCGATGTGATCACCCGCCCCTATCGCCCAACGCCGACCGCACTTGGCCAACGCCATCCGGTGGTGCGCGGATTGCCGGCGCCGGAGCGGTGGGGGCATTGGACGCGCCAAGTCGATGCGCGCGCGACGAGTGGACAGACGGTGCTCTCCGGTGTGGATGGGCGTCCATTGCTGGTGCTCGATCGCGCCGGGCGCGGACGGGTTGCGCAATTGTGGTCGGACCAAGCGTGGCTATGGGCGCGTGGTTATGATGGCGGTGGCCCGCACGGCGAATTGCTGCGGCGGCTGGTGCATTGGCTGATGCAGGAGCCGGAGCTGGATGAGGAGCGGCTGACGCTCGATCCGGATGCGCAGGGTTTGTCGATTGAGCGCGCGACTTTGAGCAATGCAGCGGCGCCAGTTGACATCGTCTCGCCGTCGGGACGGCACAGCACGGTGACGTTGGCGCAGACAGCGCCCGGTGTTTTTCGCGGCGAGGCGCCGGCGACTGAGCAAGGTTTATACGAGGCGCATGAGGGCGCGTTGCGTGCATTCGCTGCGGTTGGCCCCCTCAATCCGCGCGAGGCGAATGCGATCGCCGCCGATCCGAATATCCTTCGCCCCTTCGCGCAGGCGACCGGCGGCAGTGTCGTGCTCACCGGCGAGGATGGAACACATTTGCCGGAGATCCGCCGGGTCGATCGTGGCGCGAGCGCATCCGGTAATGGCTGGATCGGCATCGAACGCAACGGCGCTTACGTGGTGCGCGCCGCGGTGGCGACGCCGATGGGGCCGGGTTGGGCGTGGGCGTTCTTTGGCGCGGCGTTGCTTATGCTTGGGTGGCGCCGCGAGAGCCGCTGAGGTCTGCGCGCTTTGGCAGCAGGTAGTGCACAGTAAGCGCGGCGAGGCCGAGCGCGATGAAACACAGCACGCTGCCTTCGGGACCGGTGGCGCCGCCACTTAGCCAATCAGGACTGTGGGCGCGCATGATCATCAAGCTGCCGTTGGCGGGCAGGCCGCTATCGGGCGCGCCATAGAGATAGGTCTCGCCCCAATCCCACGCCGCGTGCCAGCCGAAGCCCCACCAGATCGAGCCGGTTTTCCAGATCGCAAAGCAAAACACGAGGCCCGAGAGCACAACGGCGGCGATGCCGATGACGCTTTCGCCGGGATTAGGCAGATGCAGCGCTGAGAAAAACACAGTCGTGATGATCGCGCCCCAACGAAAACCGAGGCTGCGCGCCAGCCGCGCGAGCAAATAGCCGCGCGTCATCATTTCCTCGATCAGCCCAACCAGCACGAAGCCGCCGGCCCACAGAGTCCCTGACAACAGCGCCGCTTCGCCGCGCGTGGCGAAGCCGTCGAAGCGCATGACGCCGAGGGCCACTTCGCCTCCGACCAGCAGCGAGATCAGCGCGAGGCCTACCCCCGCGCCCTGCAGGGCGCGAAGCACAGGTCTGGCGCCGACCAGATAATAATCATCGAGCGGACGCTTCTCGATCACCGCCATGAACAATGTCGCGGCGATCACGCAGGCGAGAACGAGTGATGTGTTTTTGATGGTAGAGAGCGATGTTGTCGCTTCGCGCGTGTCGCTCAGCGATACGCCCGCCGCGTGCAGCACAACGAAGCTGAGCACTTGCGCGGCGACGAACGCCATGAAGGCGAGCAGAATGCTCCAGGGCAGCCGCACGCCTTTGGGGCCGATGAACAGCCAGACGACGCGGTCGGCTAGGGTTTTGGAGTCGCTCACGGCGGGCTGATCTCACCTTGCACGTTGTTGAGGCCGTTGCGGGCAAGTTCGAGCCAGAGCAAACGCCCGGGATCGACAGCGCCGGGCAAGCGCAGGCGGCCTTCGGGCACCACGCTGAATCCGATGGGTTTGAAAAATCGCTCCGAACCGACGAGCACGACGCCATTGCCGCCTTTGGCGCGGCAAGCGGCAACAGCGTCGCGCACCAGCGCGAGGCCGAGGCCCGCGAGTTGCGCGGCGGGATCGACCGCCAGCGGGCCGAGGAAATAGACCACCTCGCCCGCTTTGACGCGCCAGATGCGGCAAACGCCGACGACTTGCTTGGCGTCGTCGAGCGCAACGCGCGATAGGATGGGTTCGGGGATAGCGCCGCGTTCGCGCACGCGCTCCGAGGTTTTCGCGAATCGGCCGGGACCGAACGCAGCATCGAGCACGCGCTCGATGGCGTCGTGATGTTCCGGTTTTTCGGCAACCAGCGTCGTGGCCAAGTCGTGTCCCCAGATGCTCCCCAGCCGGCGGCGCTTAGGGCGCGCGGACCGCAACGTCAACACGGGGCCGCGACGCATTGCTTCGGCGCGACAGGGACGGCATGGTCTCGCCGCTTGCCCGCACTTCGCCTTCCCTCGCTTTCTGCCGTTGTTGGTGCTCTCGCTGGTCGGCGGTCAGGCCGCGGACCGATACAATCGCAAATACATCTTGATCGCGTGCGTCGCGGGCAAGGCTCTGATCGCCGCCGCGCTGGCCGCGGCTTCGCTCTCGCACACATCGCTGATCATTCCCACGGTTCTGACGGCGGCAGCACTTTCCGGCGCCATCAATGCGTTCCTGCCGCCGGCGGCGTCGGCGTTCTTGCCGATGCTGTTGCCGCGCGAGGAGCTGCCGCAGGGGATCGCCTGGAATTCGCTGGCCTTCCAATCCGGCACCATTGTGGGGCCGGCGATTGGAGGCTTGCTCTATGCGTTCGGACCTGCGGCTGCCTATGGCGCCACCTTCGCACTGCTTGCCGCCTGCGTTGTGCTGATGTTGCGTATTCGCGCACCGGCGCAGGCGCCGGTTGCTGACGCGCGAACCATCGGGCTCATCATCGAGGGACTGAAGTACGTTTGGTCGAACAAGATCGTGTTGGGCGCGATCTCACTCGATCTGATCGTCGTGCTGTTGGGTGGAGCGGTGGCGTTGTTGCCAGTGTTCGCGCGCGACATTCTGCAAGTTGGACCTGGCGAACTTGGCGTTTTGCGCGCGGCGATGGGTGTCGGCGCGGCGGTGGTGGCGCTGTGGATCGCGGCGGCGCCGCTGCGGCGCAATGTCGGACGCTGGATGTTCGGGTCCACCATCGTGTTCGGCTTGGCGACGATCGTGTTTGGGATTTCGACCAATCTTTGGATCACCGTCATTGCGCTCGCAGTGGCGGGTGGGGTCGACATGATTTCAGTCTATGTGCGCCAGAGCTTGATCCAATTGGCGACGCCGGACGCGATGCGCGGGCGGGTTTCGGCGGTGAGCTTTGTGTTTATTTCAGCATCGAACGAGTTGGGTGATTTTGAATCGGGCGTGGTGGCGCGCGTGATCGGGCCGGTGTCAGCGGTGATCGTGGGCGGCGCGCTGGCGGTGGGCGCTTCGACACTGTGGATGCGGTTCTTCCCGCAATTGCGGCGCGCGGATGGGTTCGAGGCGCTGCCCTCGCCCGCGCAGGAAGCGAAGATCATCGAACGCGCGGTCGTGGAGACGCGGCCAGCCATCGACGCGAAATAGATCACGCACACACACCTCTCCCCTGCCAGGGGGGATCGATTTGCGTCAGCAAATCGGGTGAGGGGATGGAAGCGCTGGCGTGTAAGCGTCTGGCCTCTCCCTCTCCCCCTCGCGGGTGGAAGGTGCGCGAAGATGGCCGCACATGCGCATCGCATTGCGGGCTCGCTGTCGTCCTCGTACGCCAAGGCTCCGGAGGACA
>JACQAC010000099.1 GCA_016195245.1 Pseudomonadota bacterium | reverse complement strand
GCGCGGCGAACGGCGCACGCGGCTTATCGATCAGGAGGCCAATGCTTTTGAGACCGACGCGCTTCAACAGCGAGGTTGCTTCCGGCGGCAATCGCAGCGCTTCAACCGGCAACGGCGCGAGGACTTGCGCTAATCCCCCTCTCCCTTGCGGAGAGGGGGTAAGGGGGTGAGGGGCGTTCAAACGCTCAGGCGCCTGCTTGTTGGAACGCCCCTCACCCGGCGTGCTTTCGCACGCCACCCTCTCCGCAAGGGAGAGGGTGGCTTTTGTACCATACCGCGCGAGCGCCCACGCCGCGCCGGGCGTTGGCGCGATAGCGGCGCGCGTGCCGAAACCTTGCGCATGCAAACGCGTGACAATCTGATCGCGCAGCGCCTGTTCGCCCCCGAACAGGTGCGCGCAACCGGTAATATCGAGAAACAGTCCTTCTGGCGGATCGAGCACGACAATCGGCGTAAAACGCTCGCACCAAGCGGCGATATTATCGAGCGTGCGTGCGTCCTCATCTGGATCGGCTTCGACCGCCGCGAGTCTCGGATGAATGGCACGCGCATCGGCAAGCGACATGGCAAGCCGCAAGCCAAGTGCAGACGCGCGCGCATCCACGCCCGTCAGCAGGAAGGCGCCGGCTTCCTTGGAATAAACAGCGAGGGCGCGGCCCTCAGGCGCAAGCCCCGATCTGATCAGCCGATCCGTGTTCAGGCGCGGCAGATAGATCGCGAGCCACACGCTCTTCCAGGCGGCGGTCATGTGCGTTCCAATCAAGAATGAAGTGCGCCCCGGCCGGCCCAGCGCGTGCGCGCAGCAACTCAAGCGCAAAAGCTGGCTGACCAATCTCATCCGGCTCGCCATTGCTCGGCGCATAGTCGACGCGCCAGCGTGTCCAGGCTGCACTTGCCTCGGCACGCGGTCGCACCAGCAAACAATGCGAACCGTTGCGCTCTGCGAAAAGCAGCAGACGCCGCGTGGCTTTAAGATCGAGCGGCTTGCCGCGCCCACTCAATGTGCAGATCACCACAGCGCCGCGCGCGGCTAAGCCTTGTTCGGCGGCCCACAACGCCTCATCGCGTTTCTGCGCGCGGATGACGATGAACTTGGTGGGGTCCAGCCCGTATTGGACGAGGCCCACCGGATACGGCGCGCCGTCTTCCGCAAAGACCCCTTCCTCACCGGCCCAAATCACACCCGGCGTTCCAGCCCACGAGGCCGCAAACGCCAGAGCGCAGCCGGTTGCCGCCATCTCCGCCCCAGGGCCGGCCGGGCAAAGCTCATGTAGCGGCTGGGCAGCCATCTTTTCCAGCAACCCTTTGGATTCAGAGGCTTGTTGGGCAAGCAAAAAGGAGGCTGGACGCGGACTCATGTTCTCTATATGTTCTATTCTCTTGAGTCCATTTATTCAAGGCCCGGAATGCACGCCTACACCCTCTTCGACACTGCCCTTGGCCGTTGCGGCATCTCTTGGAGTAATAAGGGCGTGATTGGCGTCCAGCTGCCTGAACGCAGCCCCGACGCCACCCGCACCCGCCTGCTCCGCCATTGCCCAACCGCCGAAGAAACCGAACCGCCGAAGCCGATCACCCGCGCCATTGAAGACATTCAGGCGTTGCTGCGCGGTGAAAAGAAAAGCCTGCGCGCCATCCAACTCGACATGAGCCGCGTCAACGCTTTCTGTGCCCGTGTTTACGATACTGCGCGCGCCATCCCACCCGGCGCCACACGCACCTATGGCGACATCGCTCGCGCCATTGGCGATCCCGACGGCGCCCGCGCTGTCGGCCAAGCGCTCGGGCGCAACCCGTTCGCCATCGTCGTGCCCTGCCATCGCGTGGTCGGCGCTCAGGACAAACTCGTCGGCTTCTCCGCCAATGGCGGCATCCGCACCAAACTGAAGATGTTGAAGATCGAAGGCTGGCGCGAAAACGAACCCAGCTTGTTCGAAGAACTGGCGTAAGCTTCGTTTGCCGCGCTGACACACAAATCCCGTCGAGGGCGTCGTCGGCGCATGCGCTTCGCCTCACGCAATACGGTGTGGCTCTTGCAGCCCGGGCTCAACGCCAAAGGATTGAGCCCATGTCCGAGACCATCGACGCCGTTCGCCGCACCGCTTCACAGCCGATGAGCATGCTTAAGGCCGTCGCCGGCATGTCTGGATCGCGCGCTGCCGAAACGTCTGTCACGAATACCACCGCCGCCGCGCGCTCCATGCCGACTGTCGTTTCGGCCAGCACCGAGATCAAAGGTTCAATCACCACCAACGACAATGTCGAAATTCGCGGCGCCGTCGAAGGTGATGTCCACGCGCCAGGGATCACGGTTTGCCAAGGTGGCAAAGTCAAAGGCGACCTCACCGCCGACATCATCAGTGTTCAGGGTCACGTCGAGGGTCGCCTTCAGGCACAGGACGTGCGTTTGGCGGCCGGCGCCAATGTCGCCGGCGAAATCGTGCATGGTTCGCTCGGCATCGACACTGCGGCCGAATTCGAAGGCACGATCAAGCGCATCGGCAAGGCAGCGGCGACCGCTTAAGCGCGCGCACTGGCGATGTAGGCGTCCACGATCCGTCCAAGCACGGTCATCGGCACATTGCCGCCGAGCACCACGGCATCGTTGAATTTCTTGAAGTCATAACGTGCGCCCAATTCCGAACGCGCATGGTCGCGCAGGCGGTTGATGGTGCTGTGTCCGACTTTGTACCCGCAAGCCTGCCCCGGCCACGCGCAATAGCGATCGACTTCGCTCTGCACCTCATCGCGATCCGAGCCGTTATTGGCGACGAACCAGTCGATCGCCTGCTCGCGGGTCCAGCGCTTCGCATGAATGCCGGTGTCGACAACCAAGCGGCAGGCGCGGAATGCCAACGATTGCAGATAGCCAAGCCGGCCAACCGGGAAGTCGTTATAGACGCCGAGTTCGTCAGCGATCTGCTGCGCATAGAGCGCCCAACCCTCCGAGTAGGCGTTGAACGCCAACAGATTGCGGATCAACGGCTGATGGAAGGTGTATTCGCCCTGCCAAACGTGACCGGGGATCGCCTCGTGATAAGCAAGGTCGGCCAAGCTGAACTTGTTGTGCAGCGCGGGCGTGCGCAGATTGATCCAGAAGTGCCCCGGCTCACGTCCATCGATGGTGCCCGCTCCGCCATAAGCGCCAGGCGCGCCAGCCTCGACGTCCGGCGAGATGCGCACCACCTCCAAATAGCCGCGCACCAAGTGGTTGAATGCCTGCGGCATGCGGGCGCGGATGTCGTCGATTTTCTCGCGGCAAAACGCCAGGATTTGCTGGCGCCCCTGATCGCCCGGCGCAAACTGATAGCGCGGATCGTTGCCGAGCGCGGTCATGCGCGCGCCGACGCTGCCCTGCGTGTAGCCGATCGAGTGCAGGATTGGCTCCATGCGCGCCTGCAGGTCATGCAATTCCTGCATGCCCATGTCATGCACTTCGTCCGGCGTCATGTTTGTCGTGGTGCCGGCCCGCAGCGCCCAGGCATAGTATTCTTCGCCCCGCGGCAGCCGCCACACGCCCGCGTCACTCAGCGCCTGCGCACGCCCAGCTTCAAGCGCGGCGATCTGACGATTCAACGCCGGCGCGATGTGGTCGCGCGCAATCTGCGTGGCGTGCGTCCGAAAGTTTCCTGCAATGGAAGCGGCGCGGCGCGTCAGCGACGTGACAATGCCCCATTGCTCAACCGGAGCGCTGCGTCCTTGGCGCATCTGATTGACGCACTTGTCCAACAAGAAATTTGGCAGCACGACGCCGCGCCCATTGTCCGCGCGCAACCGTTCGGTCTCGCCATCAAGTTGGTCCGCGTATGCTCCCATGCGCGTGAGATAAGCCTCGGCGTCCTCCGCCGTATGCACGGGATG
>JACQAC010000086.1 GCA_016195245.1 Pseudomonadota bacterium | reverse complement strand
GCTGCAGCGTGAGATTTACGGAGCCGCGCCCCGTCACGCTCGCTGGATCGACCGGAATGCGCTCACGCAAATCCAGCGGCCGCTGCATCAGCACTTCCATAATGTTCTTGGCGTCGCCCTCGGCGTGCGCCGAAATGCTCACGAACTGCCCTTGATGCGGATTAAACTGAGCCACATCGATGCGCCCATTGCTCAGCGCTAAGTTGTTCAAGCGGCCTTCCGGAATCAGCATATGGAAGCTGTTGCCGCCGAGCACCGCGCTCGCGCGCGCGTTCGTAACCGGCGACATGGTTTCCAGGAACTGCATCTGGCCGCCGCTCACATTGAACGTCACGTTGATTGCATCGTCGCGCAGCGGGCCGCTCACCGTGTCGCTGGGGCGGATATCGATGTGGGCGCGCGCGTCGGTCACCGTGCCGGCTCTCAGCGTGTGATCCAAGTAACCGTGCGTACCGCTCGCCAAGGTCATCGGCCATAACGCCACTACGTCGCGCACGCTGAGCGCGCCGGCGATCGATGCATCGAGTTGCAAACCTGGGTGCAGCGCATGATCGGGCCCAGCCTCACCCCAATAGTAGCGCCCGGCGCCGTCGATCACGCCCTGCGCCGTCCGCCCGCGGACGCGCGTGAAATTGATCGAGCGATCGGCCGACACAATCGCACCCACTGCTTGCACATCCGTCAGATTGATCGGCGCGCTGAATGTGCCGGGCACATCCAACGTCATCGACGGGAAACCGATATCGAACGCCGCGGGTTCATTCGGCGCCGCGCGCAGGATTCGCGACACGTCGCGCAGCCGCGCTTCACCGCGAACCTGCGTGTGCGATCCTGCCAATTGCACCTGGTCGAGAATGAGTTGGTCACTGCGAATGTCGTAACGTCCGTGGAGACGCCCACCCGCCAAATTGAACACGCCGCCGGCCATTTCCGCGTTGCCGCGACCGACGTTGACCGTGCCTTCGAAGCGATTAACGCCGACGCGCCGGTCGAGGCCGATCAACACGTTCGCGGTCATCGGCGCGTCCAAGCCGCCGAAAGGCCCGAGCGCGGCCTGCGAGAACAGCGCCCGCGGGCGCACATTCTGCGCGCCGAACCGCACGATTGCGGATTGGAAACGCGTGTCGGTGGTGATGCTCAGGCTGGCGGGCGCCAGACCTTGCGCACCCTCAAGACGCGCGCCGGCCATTAGGGTCAGCTGATTGCCGCGCCGAGCCAGCGAGAAGCTCGCCGCGTTCGCGGTCCAGCGTGCGCCGCTGCTCTCCTCGACGATCGTCAGGTGCGCGTCGCGAATGCCGAGGCGCTTCAAGCCGCCGGCGCTGCCGACCGGCGCGAAGGCGCTTTGCAGCCCGTCCAGCATGCGCGCTACGCTCGCTTCAAGGGTCTCACCTGACGGTGGTGGCGGCAGAATAATATCCGGTGGGTTGCCCGCAGGCCCAAACGCGAGCCAGGTCGCGCCGTTCGCCTTTCTTGTCAGCGTGATTTCGCCGCCGTCGAACTCAGCACGCACCACCGAAATGCGCCCGATCAAGAGGGGTAGCACGCCCAACTCGATGCGTGCTTCTCTGGCTCGCGAAAGGACCTGACCACGCCAGTCCTGGGCGGTAACGCCAACGGCTCGCAACTCCACAGCACTACCCGGCGTCCAGGCCAATTCGACGCCGTCGATACCCACCGGACGCCCGCCCCGGGCCCGGCTCAATTCGGTCTGGATTTGCTGCTTCAGAAACCCCAGTTCCACCGGCCCTTGGCTCAGCCGCCACCATGCCACACCGAGCGCAATCGCCAGCGCAGCGATCAAGCCGAGCAGAATTTCGACGGCAATGAGCGTCGAGCGGCGCATCATCCGCTTTTCTCCGCCGCCCCGCCTACCAAAACCCTAGCGTGCGCGACTGTTTTCGCGCAAAGCGAGCGCGACACGCTACGGAAAACCGCAGCGCGCCCAACGGCTGCAACACCGTCGGCCCGGAGGCCTGCAATGGCGAAAACGCTCAAACCTGGCGACCCCGCACCCCCGTTTGATCTTCCGACGGCCGGGGGAGGACACGTCAGCTTGGCTGGCCTTAAGGGCAAGCGCTTCGTCCTGTATTTTTACCCAAAGGACGACACACCCGGTTGTACACGAGAAGCACTAAGCTTCACTGAAAACGCGAAACGCTTCGCAAATGCGAAGACAACCGTCATCGGCGTCTCCCGAGACAGCGTCGCCAAGCACGATAAGTTCGTGGCCAAACATGGGCTCAACGTTGAATTAGCTTCGGACGAAGATGGCAAAGTTTGCGAAGCCTACGGCGTCTGGGTCGAGAAAAGCCTCTACGGACGCACCTACATGGGGGTTGAGCGAGCCACCTTTCTGGTCGACGCCAGGGGCCGCCTTGAGCACATATGGCGCAAAGTAAAAGTGCCAGGACATGTGGAAGACGTCCTGAAAATGGTTAAGATCGCAGGCGCAAAATAGGCCATTTTTACTATTGCAGGCGCAGATTTGGCGTGAAAATCGCTAGTCACCGTTAAGAAAGCTGAAATTCCTGTAAACGGCAGTGCGCAGCTGTTGCAATTCGGGATGCTTTCGGGTTCTAGTCAACTCTGGCGGGGCTAACGAGAATTTGTTGTTTAGGTTAGCGGGCGGTGGCGGACCATGAGCCAGTTCGGATCGCGGGCACGAGCGTTCTTTGATCGCGCGTTTCCGGAACGTCAGATCTATCACCGGAGCGGTGGCACCGTCCGGTATGTCTCCCTCTCGCCCGGCAAACAGGCTCTGCTTGCGCTGAGCGCGGTTGGCCTCGCGGGCTGGTGTGTTTACGCGACCGCCAACACCATTCTCGCCGGAAGCCAAGTCACCGCATCCAACAATGAAATCGAGCGCGAACGCGCCAAATACGATCGTTGGCTGAGCGAGAGCCGCGCCCAGGCCGCCGCTTCGCAAGCGCTGCTTCAAGAACGGACCCGCCAGTTCGATCGCGCTACCGCTGATTTTGAGAACCGCCACGAAGTCCTGCGTTCGCTGCTTGAATACGCTGGCGGTTCAAGCCTCCAACTCGCGGCGGCTCGTCCGATCGAGCGTGACGGCGCGCGTATCATCATGGCAGCGTCAATTGACGAAGCCGAACCGCGCGAGAGCCGCGCCGTGGCGTCCGAGCCCTATCACGTCACCGCGGTCGGCTTCAGGGCACGGACCGAGCGGCTAGACGCTGACCAAGAGCAAACGCTCAACCAGCTTGAAGACCAAGTTGAGCAGCGCACAGAACAAGAGCGCGGCGTTCTGCGTCTCACAGGCATGCCGATGTCGGCGCTCACTGGCCCCGGCTCGGATACCGAAGCCGCCGGTGGTCCGCTCGTGCCGCAAGACTTCGTCGCCTATCTCCGCGACAGCGGGCTGAACCCGGCCTTCGCCAACCGTGTCGCTCAGGTCGCTGCACGCATAAGCGAAAGCCGCCGCCTCGAGGGCGTCATGGCCTCGACGCCGCTTTCGGCGCCGGTCGCCGTCGATTATCGTGAAACGTCAGGTTTCGGTGGCCGCGTTGACCCGTTCACGGGCCGCACTGCGTATCACTCCGGTCTCGACATGGCCGCCTTCGAGCGCGCGCCGGTCGTCGCCACATCGCCGGGCACGGTCGTCTTCGCGGGCACGCGCAGTGGCTACGGCAATTGTGTCGAGGTCGATCACGGACACGGCTTCAAAACACGGTATGCGCACTTGCGCGACATCCAGGTGCAACCCGGTGAGCACGTCGCCATCGGTCAGCGCATCGGTTCAATGGGTTCGACGGGGCGGAGCACTGCAACACACCTCCATTACGAGGTCTGGTTCCGCGGCAGGGCGGTAGATCCTGTCAACTTCTTGAGGGCAGGACGGCATGTTCACGAACAAGGGTAATAACAACAGCAGCACTAGCCGACCGGATACGAACTCAATGGCCTCGCTTCCCGATCCTATGACTCAACGCAGAACGACCACCGGCCGCTCCGGTATTGCGTCGATCATCGCCAACGGCGTGAAGATTACCGGTACTGTGGAAGCTGACGGCGCCGAATTGCAAGTCGATGGTGAAGTCGAAGGCAACGTCCGTGGTGGTTCGTTGACCGTCGGCGACACCGGCATGGTCAAAGGCGACGTGGTTTCCGAGAGCGTCACCGTTCATGGCCGCGTCGAAGGCTCGATCCGCGCGCGCAAAGTCGTGCTGGCGCGCAACGCTCACGTTCTCGGCGACATCGTCCACCAATCGCTCTCTGTCGAAATGGGTGCGGTGTTTGAAGGGCAGTGCCGTTATCTGCAGGATCCGCTCTCGCAGTCCGGCTCAAGCACAACTTCCCAGCCGCACGTCGTTGCTTCGCAGAGCCGTCCAGCCAGCAGCACGTTCGGCGGCAACTCGGTATTCGGCGATCCCAGCGAAGACCGCATGGTCTCGGGCGTCATCGTCGGCGGCTCGAACTAAGCAATAGGCCTCAAAGCCAAATCAAAAGCCCGGCGCGAGCCGGGCTTTTTCTTTGCGCGAGCCAAGATCTGCGATTGGCCTTAGGCGGACATTCCGAGATTTTGTCGCTCAGCCCTATAGATGCAAGCGACCTCACCGCAAGGAATCTGCCCGTGCGTCGAAACAGTGTGATCCTTTCTGTAGTTGCGCTTCTGTACCTCGCGATCCTGCATGCGGAGGCTCAAACGGCGCCGCAAGGCGTTGGTGGCCTCTCGGCGCGCACGACCCCAATCGTTGGCGCCTGGCAACCTTCAGCGGGCGCTCAGCAGATTTCCATTTGGCCCGGAGAAGCGCCGGATCCCGTAACAAATCCACGGCCAGAGTCGGTGGGGCCGCCCGCGGGCCGAGATTGGTGGCCGAGAGTGAACGATGTCAGCAGACCAACAATGACGATTTATGCGCCGCACGGGCACAATGCGCACGCCGCGATCGTTGTGTTTCCGGGTGGTGGATTCGAGTTTTTAGCGATGGACCTCGAGGGCACCGAGATCTGCGACTGGCTGACCTCGCGGGGCATCACCTGCATTTTGTCCAAGTATCGCGTGCCAGACAGCAATCATCACTGGGACGAGAGTTGTCATTGTTCGGTTACACCGAGAATCCCGCGCGCGCTGCAGGACGCGCAGAGGACAATTCGACTGGTTCGACAACGGGCGGCAGACCTTGATGTCGATCCTAACAGGATCGGGGTGATTGGCTTTTCGGCGGGCGGCTATCTCGTAGCTCAGACCAGCAACATTTTTGCGCCGACCTACACACCGGTCGACGCAGCCGACAGCGTAAGCAGCCGACCCGACTTCGCGATTGCGTTGTATCCGGGCCATCTATGCCGTGCGGGCGGCGTGCTTGACCCCGGCCTTCATGTCACACACCAAACGCCGCCAACCTTCTTGGTGCAGGCTTGGGATGATCCCGTTGACGACGTGTGCAACAGCACCCTCTACGCGCGGGCCCTTGATGCTGCCGGTGTGCCGGCAGAAGTGCATCTCTTTGCCAAGGGTGGACATGCCTTCGCACTTCGACATCCGGAACAGCGCATCGCGATCTGGTCAACGCTTGTGGAAGGTTGGCTGAGAGAGCGTGGGGTGTTGTGAGGTTGCCCTCGCGATTGCCGAAACACGCTTTCGGCCTAGCG
>JACQAC010000085.1 GCA_016195245.1 Pseudomonadota bacterium | reverse complement strand
TCGTTGACAATCCGTATCACGCCGACCTGCCGTACAATGACAAGCAATTCGCGCTGTTTGGCGAAGGCAGCCTCGACATAAACGCCAACGACACCGTCACCCTGGGCGGCCGCTACTACAACTTCGATGAACATCGCCGCTTCCACTCTGGCGGCTTGTTCTCCAACGGCGACGACCGAACCGACAGTACACACTCTGAAGGGTTCTCGCCGCGCTTGCTGCTAAGCCATCACGTCAGCGACGACTTGATCATCAATGCGCAAATTTCAAAGGGCTTCCGCCTTGGCGGCGCTAATGATCCGCTCAACATCCCGCTCTGCAGCTTGTCGGACGCGCTGACGTTTGGAGGCCATCCGCGCTACGACGACGAATCCTCGTGGAACCATGAAATCGGCTTCAAGTACGAGCATGGGATGCTTACGTTCAACGGGGCGGCCTTCTACAACCGCATCCAGAACCTGCAGGTTTCCGCGGACGCGGGCTCGTGCTCATCGCGCGTTGTCTTCAACGTGCCGCGTGCGCACACGATCGGCCTTGAAGCCGAAATGACAGCCAGCCCGATCCACAACCTCGAGCTTTCGCTTGCGGGCAGTGTGGTCGAGTCACGATTCGACTCAACAGTGACGACTTCCGGCGGCGCCGTGATCGCCGGCATGCGCAACGGCAATCGTCTGCCTTCGACGCCGAACTATCAGTTGGCGGCGACGGCGGCCTATTACTGGGATGCGGCTTGGGCCGGCCAAGGCGCGCAGGCGCACGTCGCGCTGAGCGCAACCACCATGGGCAGCCGCTTCACCCAGCCGGGCGACCAAGAGCCGGGCGCTGGCGTGTTCGTCTCGCACTTGCCGTTCAACGGCGCGACCGGGCTCGGCGTCACCACGCTCGACCTGGAACTCAATCCGTACACGATCGTGAACTTCAATCTCGGTGTCGAGAACGACAAATGGGGCGCGCAACTCTACGTGAACAATATCACGGATGAGAACGCACACCTGTCGTTCGACCGCGAACGCGGCGGCCGCGCACGGCTGGGTTTCGAAACCAATCAGCCGCGTACGGTCGGCGTTACCGTGCATCGCAACTTCTAACCGAAGTTCACGGGCAGGGTTCAAGGGCCGCAGCGGAAGCTGCGGCCCTTAGCTTTTTGGGCTCGAACGGGGAGCTGATGTCGCGATCAGCCGCCGCACTCCCCAGAGCGCGGGCGTCGCTCTTCGCCTCACCGCAGATCGCTGGAGGTGGGGCCGCGGGCCGACTGGCCTGCGTGTTTGAAACCGCATCCAAGTCCGCAAGTAGCGCGAATCAGATGTTCCGGTGTCCGCAGATGTCGGTTGCGCGTCGCTAACCAAGGTGGCGCGAGTCGCCGCACGCCTCGGACGTGCCGGCTGGAATGGCAAAGGCCCGCCACGGCCGTCCGTCGTAAGGTCCGTTCGAAGGCGATGATTCTACGAGCGCTCTAACCTGAACATCCGGCAGCGCCACCATCATCACAACGTCAGAGCAATCGGTGCCCGCTTTGGGGCGCTCGAAATAGAATTCGTAGACGGCTAGGTGCGCAAAGTGCCAACCAGCATCGTCCATGGCCTTTAGCCATGCGTTGAGAGTCTCGGCGGACGGGCCGTTCATTCCCATCCGCTCATTGCCGTGTTCGTCGAGAAAGTATGCGCAGGCGATATTCCCAGCTCGCCGATCACTTGGCAGAATGATGGGGCCACAATCACTGACGACGTGAGCGCCTGGGATCGGCGTTACATCAAGTATGCCAGGCAGCAGCTCGTCTGCGTTAGCTGGGAGTGTCAAAGAGAGACACGACAGGCAGGCTGCCAAGAAGCAACACCAACTAAGCTTGCGCATTCGGATATCCCGCGGACGTTGGAGTCCTCATTCTTGCATCAAGCGAGCCTAGACGCCTTCCTGCAGCCGGCCAACGACCGCTCCAGGCGAAAGGCAGCCGAAATGTGGGGGATTGGGGCCATGCCAATCCTACAGTTTTCGCCCGAAAATCCCTTACCCATCAACGAAACCGCCGTTTCCAATCCGACCGGTTTGAAACGCGCTTACACTGCCTCGGTCTCTTGTCGGGAGGCTGACGGATCCAACAGCCAATCAGTTCAAGAAATGTGATTTGCGTGTGATGCGGAAGAAGGTCGCGAGATCGGGCGCCGCAGTTTCGAGGAGAGAAAACGAAACTCGAAAGGTCCAGCTGGGAATGTTGTGTTCCAGCTGCACATCGATCGGAAACGGGAATTAGGCGCTAAGAGCGCTCGAGATACCCAGCGTCGCAAGGATCGGTCGGGAGGCAATCCCGCTAGGCGAAGAGTCAGCGCCGATCTTTAGTTTCGCCGCTTCAGTTTATCGAAGCAGTGGGACCTTGTCTCCGAAACGCATGGCCCCTCGCGGCTCTGTAGAAACGCCCCTGAGTTTCCGCCGGCCGCAAAACAAATCACGCGGGGCGCGCACCAGGCACCAACCCCAAACTACCCCTTCTGCGCACGCTTCGTGCGCGCCCCGCTCTCCCATTTTGCCGAGAGCCAGAATGTCCTCGGTAGCCTTGGCGCAGGAGGACCACAGCGAACCCGCAGCGGCCGCGCCGCGTGCGGCCACACCCTCGTGCTGCGTGCGCTACAAACCGCGGCCTCCTAAGGCATTCTCTGTCGATCTCAGCGCGGTGCGCGCTTCGCCAAGATACGCTGCAGCGTGCGGCGGTGCATGTTCAAGCGCCGAGCGGTTTCACTGACGTTGTGGCCGCAAAGCTCGTAGACGCGTTGAATGTGCTCCCAACGGATGCGATCGGCCGACATCGGATTGTCCGGCGGTTCGGGTTTGTCATCCGGCGCCGCGAGCAGGGCCTTGACGATATCCTCGGGATCGGCGGGCTTCGCCAAATAGTCGACGGCGCCGGCTTTTACGGCGGCGACCGCGGTGGCGATCGCGCCATAGCCGGTGAGCATCACGACCCGGCAGTCGGGACGATGCTTGCTCAACGCTTCCACGACGCTGAGACCGGAGCCGTCTTCGAGACGGAGATCCAGCACCGCATAAGCCGGCGGCGTTTTGGCTGCGACGTCCGAGGCTTCCGCGACAGAGCCCGCTGAAGTCACCTCAAAGCCGCGGCCCTCCAGCGCGCGTGCGAGACGGGTTCGGAAAGCAATGTCGTCATCGAGAATGAGTAGGCTCTTATCGCCCTGCAGGGGCGTGGACATGTCCATGAAATCGCGGCTCCAACTTGCCCCGTATCTAGGGACTTTTGGC
>JACQAC010000102.1 GCA_016195245.1 Pseudomonadota bacterium | reverse complement strand
TTCGGTGGTGATGATTGGCACCGAATGGACCGAAAAGCACCGCAGCCCGAAATCCATCGACGGCCTCAACACGCAAACCGTGCACATTCAGATCGAGGACGATGTCGACGCGCATTGCGAGCGTGCACGCAAGGCCGGGGCCAAGATTCTGCAGGAGCCGGAGACGCAGTTTTACGGCGATCGCACCTATCGGTGCACTGATCTAGAAGGGCACATTTGGACCATCGGGCAGACGGTGCAGCGTATGACCTCCGATGAATGGGATGAGGTCATGGGCCTCAAGACGCAGACGCATCTATGAGCGCTAAGCGTTCGATTGACGCCACGCTGGCCGCGCTCGCCGATCCGGATCGGCGTCGTGCGATAGAGCTGTTGGGCCAACGCCCGCGGCGCGCGGGTGAGCTGGCGGACGCGCTGAAGCTGCCGGCGCCGGCCATGAGCCGGCATTTGCGGGCGCTGAAGGCGAGCGGGTTGGTCGAGGAGACGCATCCGGAGTTCGACGCGCGCGTGCGTATCTATGCTTTGAAGGATGGGGCGATGGCCGATCTGAAAAAATGGCTCGCCGATACCGAGCGCATGTGGGCCGATCAGCTTGCATCGTTCAAGGCACATGTGGAGCGGAAGCGAAAGTGACCGCCGCAGTCATTGTCTCACTGCGCGTGAAGGCGACGCCGATGGAGACGTTTGAGGTTTTCACGCAGGAGATTGGCATCTGGTGGAGGCCGAATGGCTTGTTCCAGCTGACGCCGCGTGGGGATGGGCAGTTGCGGTTTGAGGTTGGCGAAGGCGGGCGGCTGGTTACGGATTTGTCGAATGGTCACACATTCGAGATTGGCCGCATCAGCGTTTGGCAGCCGGGCGAGCGGCTGTCGTTCAGCTGGCGACAAGGGACGTTTGCGCCGGACCAGACGACGTATGTCGACGTGCGCTTCGAAGCGGTGGGTGACGACGAGACGCGGGTGAGCGTCGCGCATCGCGGCTGGGATACGATCCCGCAGGAGCACGCGGCGCGGCACGGCTTTCCGCTGCAGCCGTTCCAGATGCGCCAGGCCGAGCATTGGCGTGCGCTGCTTGCCGCACTCGCGGCGCTGATCGCCGTGAAGCACTAGGTTTGCCATGTTTCCGCCGTGAGGGACGCCATGATCGCGCGCTTCTCAAATTGAGCAGCGGGCGTTCCCATGCAGAGTTCCGGTTCGGCTTGGCGCAGTGCGGCGTTGGCTGCGTTGTTCGTGGCAAGTGTAGCGAACGGCGCCGCGGCGCAGACGGATCGCTCCGTTCCGCAGAGCCAGGCGCAGGTGCAAATGTCTTTCGCACCGGTCGCCTCCCGCGCTTCGCCTGCGGTGGTGAATGTTTACGCCGACCGCACCATCGCCAATCCGGCTTACGCCAATCCGTTCTACCGGCAGTTCGGCGTGCCGCGCGATCGCATGGAGCGGTCGCTGGGATCTGGTGTGATCGTGCGGCCCGATGGCGTGATCGTCACCAACAATCACGTCATTCAGGGCGGACAGACATTGAGGGTTGTGCTCGCCGATCGCCGCGAATTCACAGCGCGGGTGATGCTGGCCGATGAGCGTGTCGATCTCGCAGTGCTGAGGATCGACACCGGTTCTGAGCGCTTGCCGACGCTGCCGATTGCCGACACGCGTAATTTGCAGGTGGGCGATCTGGTGCTCGCCATCGGCAATCCCTTCGGGCTTTCGCAAACGGTGACCAGTGGCATCATCTCGGCCCTGGCGCGCACAGAGTCGGGTAGTGACTCGTTCTTCATTCAAACCGATGCGCCGATCAATCGCGGCAATTCCGGTGGCGCGCTGGTGAATATGCGGGGCGAGCTGGTGGGCATTAACAGCTCGATTTTGTCGAGCACCGGCGACTCCAGCGGCATTGGCTTCGCCATTCCGGCGGAGTTGGTGCGGCGCGTGGTCGATTCAGCTGTGTCAGGCGGGCACACGTTCGTGCGTCCATGGATCGGCGCGCGTTTGCAGAGCGTGACGGCGGATATCGCGCGCTCGATGCGTTTGGCGCGGCCGGACGGCGTGCTCGTGTCCGATCTTTATCCGGGCGCCGCCGGCGCGCGCGCCGGATTGCAGCGCGGCGATGTGATCGTTTCTGTCGCCGGCGCCGACGTGCATGACGAGGCGGGCGTGCGCTACCAGTTCGCGCTGCAGCAGCCGAATGCGCGCTTGCCTTTGGTGATCAACCGCAACGGTCAGATGCTGACGTTGAATGCGCTGGCGGAGCCGCCGCCCGGCGGGTCACCGCCGCCGCGCCTGATTGGCGGGCGTTCGCCGCTCACGGGCGCGCGCGTGGTGACCTTGACGCCAGCGACGGCGGAGGACGCGGGACTCGATCCATTCCTCACCGGCGTGTTCATTCAGCAGATCGATCAGATGGGACCCGCCGCGCGCATCGGGTTCCGGCCGGGCGACATTATCTCTGACGTGAACGGTCGCCCGATCCGCGATGCGGGTGAACTCGAAGCCGCGCTTGCGGCTGGCGACGGTTGGACGCTCGGCGTGCAGCGCGGAAGCCAGCACGCTGAGTTGCGGTTCGGGAAGTAGGCCGCAAACGATATGTCCGTCTCGTCATTCCGGCGCATCGCGCAGCGATGAACCCGGAAGCCAGGGGCGCTTTGATCGCGGCGTCTGTTGCTCCTGGGTTCGGGATCGCGCTCCGCGCGTCCGGAATGACGGATGTTGTTGATGGCCGCACATGCGTTGCGCATTGCGGGTTCGCTTTAGGTCATGCTCCCAAAAAGGGAGAGCGGGGCGCGCAAGAGACTTGCGCAGGAAGTTGGTAGGTGGGGTTTGTCGCTTGCGCGCCCCGCGTGATTTGTTTTTGCGACCGGCGGAAACTTAGGGGCGTTTCTACAGAGCCGCGAGGGGCCATGCGTTTCGGAGACAAGGTCCCACTGCTTCGATAAACTGAAGCAGCGAAACTAAAGATCAGCGCTTACTCTTCGCCTAGCCGGATCGCCTCCGGACCGATCCTTGCGACGCTGGGTATCTCGAACGCTCTTAGCGCCTAATTCCCGTTCCCGATCGATGTGCAGGCCAACCACAACACGCTGACCTGGACCTTTCGAGTTTCTTTTCTCTCCTCGAAACTGCGGCGCCCGATCTCGCGACCTTCTTCCGCATCACACGCAAATCACATCCCTTGAACTGAACGCTGTTGTCGACCTCAGCCTCCCGACAAGAGACCGGGGCATTCTAAGCGCGCCAAAAAGCGGTCGAATTGCGAAACGCAGTTTTGCTGATTGCAAAGGGATTTTCGGTTGAAAACTGTAGGATTGGAACGCGGCAATCCCCATTCGGTGAATGGCCGCTATTGGGCCCATTCCGGACATTCGTTCAGATTTGCGAGTGTCCGTTTTTCGCCGATAGCGGACATTGGCCTCAAATCGGATAAGGCAATTCGCCCATGTCCCTTAGCTTCGACGGGTCCAAGCCCTGAGACAGCAACAGCGATTCCATTTCCTCTTCGCTGAACGCGAAATGGTCGCGTTTGTTGGTGAGATCATCTTCGGAAAGCCAGTGGGATTCGTCGTAACTGGCGTCCACCTCGAATAGTCGGGCGCGCCATAGAACGTCGCAACCCTCCGGCGGATTTATGTTGAAGCCATTGAGCAATCCAACAGCGCTAGGGAGTCGTTCGACCTTTCCATCGGGCCAACGGTGGTTCAATTCGCACCGATAGATTCCAAGCCAACCAACCTTCCCGGGCGTGCTCGTTGGCACCGGCATCGCGACGCCGTCAAATCTGCCATTCCTTCGCCTGACCTCGAACGGTTTCATCCCGAAAAGCTACCACGGTGCGGTCCGGCGGCTAGAGTCCGCTTTGGGCCACGCGCTGCCCTGACGTCGATTTTTCGGAGGGCGGATCCCAGCCGCCAAGAGGACGTTCGCGCTTGCACACAGCGGCGGCGGGCCTTCGCCGGTTCCGGTCGTTCACAAGCCAGGAAAATAAGCGGCTATCGCAATTTCACTAACGCCATCCTCGCCGCGCCACCAAATCGCCGGGTAGCCCCAGTCGTTGAAGTGCTGCTCAGTGTGTTCGCGCTCACAAGCGGGAGTGAACTCACGGAAGTAACCGCTTCGCCCCTTCGGTTGAAGCAAACCGCATATAGCGAGGATTTCGATAAAAGCCCGCCGCTCCGCTTTGGAAGACTTGAAGCTACCGGTGAGCGCTTTCTCAAGGCTGGTAGCTGTTGCTCCGGGTTCGAGAGAACGCGCGGTTTCCAATATGTGGCGCATCAGGTCCTTGTCGGCGTCGGTTGGCTTCACGAGCGCTTCAGTGCGAAAAAGTGATAAGTCGAGCCAAGCATAAATCGGGTCGTCGCGACGCACCCCACCCCACTTGTGACGCTCAAAATTCAAAAACGTTCAGGTCTATTTGGGCGGGGTTTTCGGATTCATAGAACCCGCAGCAATCGCATCGCCTCGCGCCAGAAGGAACGGTCGCAGATGATGTCAGCGCAATCTTGTGGCGAGGAAAATTCAGAGCGAAGGCATAGCTGCCAAGCGCAGATCGCAAATCCAGTCGGCGATTGCTGAGGCTCGCTAAGAATGCGTTCGAGGCCGCTGCAAGGTCCGCCCGTTCGCGCTCGTCAATGAGTCGAGCGACCGCGTCATCGTGAGACAACGCCACCGGGTCAAACATGTATCGCTTGTCTTTGGCATAGGCGAAGTCATCGGCTGAAACGGACCTCTCTGAATCCCGTTTCCAACCGTCCTTCCAGAACGCCCCCAACAAGATATCTCTCGCCCGCTTGTCGTGCATCACCAGCCCAACGGCTTCCAACATAGTTTGCATAAAGGGCGCGTCTCGGGAACGGCCGGAATGGGCCAATAGCGGACGCTGGAAGCGTTAGCTGATCACGCCTCGCTCGAACGCACCTTTACGTACTCACCTGGCGCATCTGCGAGGGGTTTAAGTTTGCCTGCGCCGGGTTCGCGGGCTGGG
The DNA here is from genome assembly GCA_016195245.1 of Pseudomonadota bacterium. Classification (GTDB taxonomy): domain Bacteria; phylum Pseudomonadota; class Alphaproteobacteria; order Caulobacterales; family Aquidulcibacteraceae; genus Vitreimonas. The sequence goes on along the minus strand of JACQAC010000102.1, from coordinate 4,927 downwards.
ACGTCGGGGCCGGAAAGGTTTTTCAGCCATTGATCCCAGTGCGGCCACCAGGAGCCGGGGTGTTCTTGGGCGAAGGCGAGCCAGTCTTGGACGCCGCCTTTGAGATTGGGGTTGGTCCAATACTGATATTTGTGCGCGTCGGGGTGGTTGATGACGCCGGCGATATGGCCCGAGCCCGCCATCATGAATTCGACGGGGCCGCCGAAGGCTTCCGCCGTGCGGTAGACGCTGGCGGCGGGCGCGATGTGATCTTCCTTTGAGGATTGCATGAAGATCGGGATTTTGACGTCGGCGAGCGAGACGTGTTCGCCGAGCAGCGAGAGCTTGCCTTCGCTGAGCGCGTTGTCGCGATAGAAGTTGCGCAGGTAGTAGAGGTGGAGTGCCGCCGGCATGCGGGTTTGGTCGGCGTTCCAATAGAGCAGATCGAACGGCGGCGGCTGTTTGCCTATGTAGTAATTGTCGACGACGTAATTCCAGATGAGGTCGTTGGAGCGGAGCGCGTTGAAGGTGTCGGCCATGGTTTGCGCGTCGAGCACGCCGCCCTCGGCTTCCATCTTGTCGGCGAGATATTGAATGCCGGCTTCGTCGGCGAACACGAGCAGATCGCCGGCGCATTTGAAATCGGCTTGCGCGGCGAAGAAGGTGGCCGCGGAGATGCGGTCGTCGCCGGTCTTGGCCATGTGCGCGAGCGTGGCGGCGAGCAGCGTGCCGCCGACACAATAGCCGACCGTGCTGACGTGTTCGGCGCCGGTGGCGTCCTGCACGGCCTGCACCGCGGCGTAGACGCCTTCGCGCATGTAATCCTCGAACGACACGCTCTGCATGCTCTCGTCAGGATTGACCCAGGAGACGAGGAAGACCGTGTAGCCCTGTTTGGAGAGCCAGCGGATCATCGAGTTCTTGGGCTGCAGATCGAGGATGTAGAATTTGTTGATCCACGGCGGGAAAATCAGCAGCGGCGTCTTATGCACGGTTTCGGTGGATGGCGAATACTGGATCAATTCGAAGACGCGATTGCGGAAGACGACTTTGCCGGGCGCAGTGGCGATGTTTTCGCCGACCTTGTAGGCGCTGAGGTCGGTCTGGGAGATGGCGAGGGCGCCTGAGTGACCGCGCTTCATATCGGCGGCAAGATTGTTGACGCCTTTGACAAGGCTCTCACCCTTCGACTGCAGCAGCGCGCGTAGCGCTGCCGGATTGGTGACCAGGAAGTTCGAGGGCGACGCGGCGTCGACGGCTTGCTTGATGAAAAAAGCGGCCTTGCGCTTGGTGGCTTCGTCGACGCCCTCGGCTTTCTCGACGAGGTCGGTGATGAAGCCGGCAGTGGCGAGATAGGATTCACGCAGCATCGAGAATGCGGGATTGGAGCGCCATTCCGGGTCGCGGAAGCGTTTGTCGCGCACGGGCTCGTCGTCGGTCGCCTTGCCAGTGAGCATGTAGGCGGCGTGCTTCTGCCAAATCTCGGCGTAGCGTTCCCAGAGCTTGGCGTGGGCGTCGCGCAGGGTCTCAGGTTGCTGGGCGAGATGCGACCAGACTTCGTTGAGCGCGGGCTGCACGCCGAGCGGGTCGGGTTGCCAGTTGGCGCCGGGGCGGGCTTGCTCAAGGAAGGCCGTGGAGAAGATCTGATTGGCGCGGGTCATCGCCTGGGTGAGGTTGGCGGAGAGCGCCGCCAGGCTCTCGGCGGTCTGCTCAAGGACGACTTGATTCAGCGCCGGCGCGGGGGTTGCCGGTGGCTTGGCGGCGGCGGGCTGGCTGGGAGCGGTCGTGGCGGCGGGTTCGGCCGCTCTAGGTTTGGCCGCACGCTTGCGCGGGCGCTTGGCGGCGGGGGCCGGCGCGGCTTTTTCCTGAGGTCCGCCATCGGCTTCCGTCATTTCTCTCTCCTCAAGCGAGATTGTAATGCCGCTTCGTGTGGCGGTGCAAAGCGCCTCTCGTTATAGCTAGGGGCCGTGGGGCGGAATCGTGCCTGTCCTCGCAGGTCCCAGGTGGGGTCAACATGCGCTCTTTGGTGGTTCTGGCGGGATGCGTTGCGGTTGTCGGGTGCGCGAGCACGCCGGCGAACCCTCCGGAATGGTACCGCCAGCGCGAGCGGACCATCGAGAGCACCTACCCGACGTTCCAAAGCGTGCCGCGGACGCTGAATCTCACACTCAACCCGGCGCATTGGGCCGAGGTGCAGGCTGACCTCGATGCCGCGAAGGCCGAAGTCGCCGCTGATCCGCGCTCCGTATGGGCGCCTGCGGAAGACCCGAACGTGTTCCTGAACGAGGCTCGCGCCGAGCTGGAGCGCACACGGCTGGCGCACGAAGGTCATTAGTCAGGCCATTAGTCCTTGACGGAAACGCAGCGGCGACCGAAAGCGGCGCCTTCGCGTTTGGAGCATCCCATGAGCATTAGCGACGAATTTGCCTTTGCGGCGGCGCGCGTGCCGATCGCGGCCGCGATCGCATCGTTCAAGCTGGCGGGGCGCGGCGACGAGAAGGCTGCGGACCAAGCTGCGGTCGATGCGATGCGCACAGCGCTGAATGCGATGCCCATGAAAGGCCGCATCGTTATCGGCGAAGGCGAACGCGATGAGGCGCCGATGCTCTACATTGGCGAAGAGGTCGGCACAGGCTCGGGCGAAGCGATCGATATCGCGCTCGATCCACTGGAAGGCACGACGCTAACTGCCAAAGCGATGGCCAATGCGCTCGCGGTCATCGCGTTTTCGCCGCGCGGCGGCATGCTGCACGCGCCGGATACCTACATGGACAAGCTGGCGGTGGGGCCAGGCTATCCGGCCGATGTGGTCGATCTGGATGCGCCAGCCGATGTAAATGCGAAAGCTTTGGCCAAGGCCAAAGGCGTGAAGGTGGAAGACATCGGGGTGTGCGTGCTGGATCGGCCGCGGCATGCCGAGATCATCTCGGCGCTGCGCAAGGCTGGGTGCCGGGTTTATTTGATCACGGACGGCGACGTGGCGGGTGTCATCAACTGCACCAAGCCGGAAACTGGGATCGACATGTATGTCGGGCAAGGCGGCGCGCCCGAAGGTGTGTTGGCGGCGGCGGCGCTCAAGTGCGTTGGCGGTCAATTCCAAGGGCGCCTGGTGTTCCGCAATGAAGACGAGAAGGCGCGGGCTGAGCGCACGGGTGTGACGGATTTCAAGCGCCGCTATGCGCTGAATGAGCTGGTGTCGAAGGACGCGATCTTTCTGGCGACCGGCGTCACCAATGGCTCGCTGTTGAGCGGCGTGCATATAAGCGGCGGCGTCGCTGAAACGCACACGTTGGTGCTAAATTCATCGAGCCGCACAGTGAGTGAACTGCGGGTGAAGCAGCCGGTTTGAACTAACGCCGGAGTGTGTTGATCGGTGCGGTTCCGCGCTGCGGAGGGCGCTGTGCTGACGTTGGCGTGGCGGCGGGGGCTTCGGGGCGCGTCATGTCAGGCAATTGCGGCGTGACGCGGCGAACGCCGGTGGTTTGCAGCGTCGGAAAATCCAGTGTGCTTCCGACATGGATGCTTTCGTCGTCAACCAGGACAGAGGACACGGCCGTTACCGTTCCCGTTTGCGCAAAGCCCTGGTCGAGCAGCGTGCGAACATCTTCCTCGCGCGTGGCCCGCGACTGGCGTCCCATCACGACGGCGACGAGCCGGCGGTTGCCGCGGCGGGCGGTATCCACAACGTTGAAGCCGCCACTTTGCGTGTAGCCGGTCTTGATGCCATCCGCGCCGTCATAGCTGGTGAGGAAGTTCAGATTGTGATTGCGGTGATCGGCGCCGTTGAAGTCGAAATGTTGCACGCTGAAGTACGAGTAGTATTGAATCGGCATGTGGATCAGCGCGTAGGCGAGCATCGCGTAGTCGGGCGCGGTCGTCACTTGCTCCATGTCGGGCAGGCCAGAGGAGTTGCGGTACACGGTATCCTGCATGCCGAGCACGCGGGCTTGCAGCGTCATCAAGCGCGCAAAGTCATACTCACTGCCATCGGCCATTACGCTCGCAGCGATGGCTTGCATTTCGTTGATTTCACCGGCGCGATCGGCAGCGTCTTGCGGCGATGGTGGATCGCTTAGGGCGTCGGCTGCGTCTTCTGCCTGTTGCTGGGCAATATCGGCGCGCAGCAATTGCTGCAAATTGCGGCCGAAGCGTGCGTCAAGATTTTCGGCGAGCACGCGCGCTGCATCGTTGGCGGATTCGGTGACGCAGCCACGGATGAGATCGTCAACCGTGACAAGCTGGCCCGGATAGAGGCCGAGCTTCGTGGGCGACGCGGCTGATGCATAATCAGACACTTGCATCGTATCGTTGAGATGCAGCCAACCTTCCTGCAGTGCACGGAAGGTCAAGTAGAGCGTCATCATTTTGGTGAGCGAGGCGGGATAGACGCGTTGGTCGGCGTTAGTGATCGCAAGCACCCGTCCGCTTTCGGCGTCAAAAACAATCTCGGCTGTAGGCGCGCTCGCCGAAACGGGGAGCAGGTGGTGGCGGTGGCGATGGCGGCGATGGTGGACGCGGTGATGGCCCGAGCGCGCCGTGTGGCGCGTCGCCCGGGCTTCCGCAGTCTCAGGGGCCGACCAGGTCGCGATTGTTACAGCCGCGAAAGCTAGTCCCACCCAGGCGATGACTCTCCGCATGCACCAGCCTTAGCAGCAATGGTTTACTAATCTGCACCAAAGCGCAGGACCGTCGACTTTGATCGCACGTGAGTGGAGCGTCGCCCGTCGACTTCTCGCATCGTGTGTGATTTTGGCCATTTTGGGCCCATTAATGTCTTTGCAACAGTGCCGAAACAGTCGAGCAAGAATCGGGCTAGGCAGGTCTGATGAACGCGACGGCGGCGAAAATTTCTCCAAACCAAAGCAAAACCGCTTTCATGGGTGTGGAGCGTTCCTTAACGGGCCGGCGTTGGCGCGCACGCGACGCAGATATTGGAGCCGTCGAAGCG
>JACQAC010000078.1 GCA_016195245.1 Pseudomonadota bacterium | reverse complement strand
TGGCGGCGCGCGGCGTGGCGCTTGAGTCTGCGCAAACATTTCTTGAGCCTACGCTGAAAGCACTATTCCCCGATCCGTCGAGCTTCAGCGACATGGACCTCGCGGCGTCGCTGATCGAGGACGCAATCGTTACCGGAAAGTCAGCGGCGGTGCTTGCGGATTACGACGTGGACGGCGGTTCGTCGGCCGCGCAGCTGGTGCGCTATTTCCGAGCGCGCGGACGCGAGCTGAAGATCTACGTGCCGGACCGCATGAAAGAGGGTTACGGACCCTCGGCGTTGGCGTTCGAGCGACTGAAAGCCGACGGCGTGCAACTCGTCATCACCGTCGATTGCGGCGCGGCCGCCGAAGGGCCGTTGAACGCAGCGGCTGATCTCGGTCTCGACGTGATCGTACTCGACCATCATCTGATGGGTGGGCCGCCACCGAAGGCGGCTGCAGTGGTGAACCCCAACCGGCTGGATGATCACTCAGGGCAAGGGCATCTGACGGCGGCGGGCGTGGTGCTGGTGACGCTCGCTGCAGTGAATCGCGAAGCGCGCAAACGTGGCTCGATTGGCGCTAATAATTTGCCGGACCTGATTCAGATGCTCGATCTCGCCGCGATCGGCACGGTCTGCGATGTCGCGCCGCTTCACGGCTTCAATCGGGCCATCGTTTCGCAAGGGCTGAAAATCCTCCGCAACGGCAAGAATATTGGGCTCGTTGCCTTGGCCGAGAGTGCAGGCCGCAAAGGCGGCGCTAGCGTCTATGACTTTGGCTTCATCCTGGGACCGCGCATCAATGCCGGTGGTCGCGTCGGCGACGCGTCGCTTGCAACGCGGCTGCTGTCGACAGAAGACCCGGACGAAGCGCGCGAGCTGGCGGCGACTCTTGAAGCATTGAATCAGGAGCGCCGTGCGCGCGAAGCGGAAATGCTCGCGGATGCCGAGACGGAAGCGCTGGCGGAGGCGGAGAAGCGCAGTGTTGTGATCGTCGGCTCGCATCGCTGGCATCCAGGCGTGATCGGCATTGCGGCGGGACGGCTGAAGGATCGGCTGATGAAGCCGACGATTGTGCTCGGTGGCACGAGCGAAGATGAACCCGCCAAAGGTTCCGGGCGTTCGACGCCCGGCGTGAATCTTGGCGGCGCGGTGGCTGCGGCGAAGCAAGCCGGGCTGCTGATCAGTGGCGGCGGACACGCGGCAGCGGCGGGGCTGACGGCTGAATGGAACAAAGTCGAAGCTCTGAAGGATTTCCTGTCCGAAGCTTTGAAGGAGGAAATCGCCAGCGCCGCGGGCGAAGCGCGGGCGCTCAACGTGGATGCGGTGGGTGCGATCGGCGCCCTCGATTTGGAGCTGCTAAGCGCGCTCGACCGCATTGGACCTTACGGACAAGGCCACCCAGAACCGGTGTTTGCGCTACCCGATGTGCGTGTGAGCTTTTCGAAGCTGGTGAAGGACGAGCATGTACGCTTCACGCTCGAAGATGCGCGCGGCGCTCGCATTAGCGGTATCGCGTTTCGCGCCATGAAAAGCCCGATTGGCGAGGCGCTGATGAAGCGCGAAGGCGCGGTGCATGCGGCGGTGCGCGTGAAACGTAACGAGTGGAACGGCAATGTCTCGACTGAGGTCGAGATCGTGGACCTGGCGTTGGCGAGTTAACGCGCAGGGAGCGGCTTTGTTACGCACGCGCGAACTTCGCGGGACAAGCCTCCATGAGCGCCGCAGTGATGCGATTTCCCTTAAGAAGGCGGACTAACCGGTCGAAAGCGAAATGCTCCGGCGGATTCAACATGTACGGGATGACCAGTTCGTGACGCAGTTCGTCATGATCCTCCAGTGTGACATCTGGGCAAAAGGCGCGGTACTGCCAGACGTGCAGATCTCGTGGCTCCGCGGGATCGTTGCGCTTGAGGCCCAATAGTCTCGGGGCGTTGCCGCGTATGTGCAACGCGTAGAAGAGCTGCATGACCCATGACACCTGCGACATGTTCATCGGATCCGCGTAACGAAAAGGGTGCAGATCGCGGATCAGCAGGCGCCCGTCCGCCGTGCCCTGATACCAACAATGGCCAATAAAATCGTGTTGAACGCCAAGGGTGAACATGAGTTCGCCGATGATGGTGTTGAGCCGTTTCCATTCTTCGATGCCGACATCGGGATACATCATGTCGGAATCCGTACGCAGGCCCGGTTCGTGGTCGAGCACAGCAAACCATGAGCAGAGTCCGTCCTTGGTCAGGCGGCCGTAGCCAATACACGGCACAACCGCATAGCCGAGCGACGCGAGCCGCTTGGACATGGCGCATTCTGTGACAGCCTGTTGAAAGGAGGCGCCGCCCTCGAAGGCGCCGTCCCAACCGGAGGCCACATCGTCCATCATGCGGCCATCAAAGTCGAACTGCGCCGCCTTCGGGCCCGTGTTGTGATAGACGCCAAACTGGACTGGCCCTCCGGCGAAGCCCGCACCCTTAATTTTCAGCACGCGCCCGCCGCCCTCTGGGTGCGGAATGTGGACCGACCGCGTCCCATCCACTTTGAGCGGTTCTAGGCGTCCCTCGAACCAGGCCCGCACCGGCGCTTGGCACGGCTCGGGCACATGGCGGAACTCAATGGAGTCGAACCGGTGTCCCTGCATGTTGTCTCCGCGTGGCGATAGCATTCCTAGATTTAATAGTTGAGCGAATAGCTCCGGCGTCAGCTCTATTCTACGGTCTCCTCCGGGGGGCGCTGGGAGCGGCGTCCTTGGCTGTGGTTGGAATTCGTTTCGATGAGAGCGCTGTCGGCGCTCCCTTTGCGTACGACCAGTCGTTGGTCCTTCTGTCATTTTTTATCGGCGTGATTGCGTCCTACGCGACGCTTGAGGCGGCTGAACGCCTGCGCGGCGGAAATGGCGGCAGCAACGTTTGGCACTCGATTAGCACTGTCGTGCTTGGCGGCGGCGTCTGGTCGATGCTGGCAATAGCCATGCTTGCCTTCGCATCGCCGCTGAAGCGGGGTTACGATCCTGTCATGGCGGCACTCTCTGGAGTCGCCATCGTTTGCGCCGCTGGCTTAGCACTCTGGATCATGCGCGCTTGTACGGTGCGCGGTCGGGTCTCCTGGATCTACGTGGCTCTCGGTGGAGCTGTGCTTGGCGTGGGACTGGCGACGGCGCTGTACGCCAGCATAGACGCAGTGCGCGTCGCTGGCGAAGTCGTCTACAGGCCCGCCTTGTTTGCGATGTCGGTGGCCATCGCATTTGCAATTGCGGCGGCCACTCTGTGGCTCGCGTTCTCACCGACGCAATGGTGGCAGCGCGCCGCCGCGGCCATCGCCATGGCGATGGCGTTCAGCGGTATGTATCGCATAGGGATGGCGGCGAGCGCGTTGGTCGCCAGCAGCGCCAACGCGCCCGTAGGGCTGCGCCTATCTGAGCCAATCGCGGCGGCGTGGATTGCTCTACCCACGGCGGGTGCTGTCATGATCGCTCTGATCGCTGCGTATTTCGATCGGCGCCGTGAGCTGGACGCCACTTATGAGATGGTGCGGGTGCGCAAAGAAGTTGCCGACCGGACCGCGAACTTGCAGGCGACCGCGACGCAACTCGACGCAGCACTGGCTCACGCCGAACGGGCCAGCGCGGCAAAGTCGGACTTCTTGGCTGGCATGAGCCATGAGCTGCGCACGCCGCTCAACTCGATCCTGGGTTACTCGCACTTGTTGTCCAGCGGCAAAGCCTTCGACCCGTTGACGCCAAAGCAGGCGGCGGCGGTTCAACAGATCGATCAGGCGGGCCGCCATCTACTGTCGCTGATCGATGATGTTCTCGACTTGGCGCGCGTGGAATCTGGGCGCGTCCCGCTTTCTGTGGGGCCAGTTGAACTCGCTCCATTGATCGAGGAAGCCGCGTCCATGCTGCAGCCAGCGGCAATCAGTGCGAATGTCACGGTTCACACGGATGCCGCCTTTCGCGGGCTCTTCGCACGTGCGGATCGAAGAAGGTTGCTCCAGGTGCTGATCAACCTTCTGTCGAACGGCATCAAGTACAACAAGCAAGGCGGCAGCGTCAGCGTGTCATGCCACGACATCGACGGCGAGGCGCGGATCATCATCAGCGACACCGGCGTGGGCATTCCTGCGCAACATCTTGCTGACGTGTTCGAGCCCTTCAGCCGCTTGGCTCAAGACCGGTCGGCGATCGTTGGCAGCGGCGTCGGGCTTGCGCTCTGCCGTCGCCTCATCCAGGCGATGCGCGGTCTCATTCGCGTCGACAGCCAGGAGGGCAGAGGCTCCACCTTCACAATCACGTTGCCCATAGCGGTCGAGGCAGATCAGGTGGCGCCCAAGGATATGACGGCGCGCACGACAGTGCTCTACATCGAGGACAATCCGGCGAGCGTCCTACTGATGCGTCACATCATGAAGGAGATTGCCGATGTTGAACTCGTGGTCGCCACGGGCGCGCGCGAGGGCCTCGAATTGGCGCGTGGGTTGAAGCCGGGCCTCGTTCTGCTCGATATCAATTTGTCAGAAATGGACGGTTATGATGTGCTAAGAGCGCTGCGCGCGGACGAAAACACCGCAGATATTGCTGTATTCGCGATTACCTCCAACGCACTGCCAAGAGATCTGGAGCGGGGCGTCGCGGCGGGCTTCGATCACTACATCGCCAAGCCGCTGGATATTCCTCAATTCATCGCGGCCGTGGATGTGGTGCTGGCGCAGCCTCCGGCGCGGCGGGCAAAGAGAGCGCGGGTTAGACGTGAGCAACCGGCGACGCGCGCACCGGCTCCGATTGAAATGATCGGGTTCAAGAAGCCGTCGCCGTTCGGAGCGGCTGCCTCGCTGCTGGCGAGCAAGCTGACCCCGACGCGCACCGAGAAGAAGCCGGCGCCGAGTGCGGCGAAGCCGCTGCCAAGCACGGCGCCGACATCGAACATTCCACCGGCTGGGTGACGGGAGTCACATCCGTTCCCAACGGGCGTGGTTAGCGTGTCCCTGTCGGGATGGAGTTGGTTATGTGGGCCGTGATTGTGAAATTCTTCGTTGAGGGCTTCGCGGCGGCGGCGACGGTGGCGCCGTATTGAGCGGGTTGTCGGGGCTCTCAGCCCATGCTTGGGTCGCGCCATGACCCAGCTACCAACACAAGGAACGCCGTGGCCCGAGCTTGAAGCGCGCATGCGCGCGCTGGGCGCGGGCGACGTCAAATGGCGTGACGGCAAGACCACCATGTACATCTTCAACGCTGGCGAAGAGGTCGAGCGCGTGAAGAAGGCCGCTTACGCCATGTTCTCGGAAGAGAACGGGCTAGGGCCGGCGGCGTTTCCGAGCATAGCGCAGATGGAACGCGAGGTGGTGGAGTTCGGTTTGGCGCTGCTGAACGCGCCTGAGGGCGCGGCGGGCGCGATGACCAGTGGCGGGACAGATTCCATCGTCATGGCGGTGAAAGCGGCGCGCGATTACGCGCGCGCGAAGCGCGGGCTGAAGGGTGCGCTCAATCTGGTTGCGCCGTTCTCGGTGCATCCGGCTTTCGACAAGGCCGGCGTGATGATGGACATCGAAGTGCGGCGCGTGCCCGTGAAAGACTATCTCGCCGATGTCGAGGCGATGGCGGCGGCGATCGATGAGAGCACCATCATGTTGGCGGGCTCAGCGCCGTGTTTTCCATTTGGGCTGATCGATCCGATCGTGGTTCTTGGGAAACTCGCGGAAGCGCGCGGCGTGTGGCTGCACGTGGATGCGTGCGTGGGTGGATACATCGCTCCGTTCGTGCGGATGAACGGAACGGAGCTGCCGGCGTTCGATTTTGCGGTACCGGGCGTGTCGTCGATGTCGGGCGACTTGCACAAATACGGCTATGCCAGCAAGGGCGCCTCCACTGTGCTGTTCCGGAGCGAAGCGCTGAAGGCGTTCATGCCGTTCGATGCAGGCCCGTGGCCGCTTGGGCGCATGCATACGCCGACGCTGGCTGGGACGCGGCCGGGCGGCGCCATCGCCGCAGCTTGGGCAGTGATGAACTTTCTGGGTGTGAACGGATACCGTGACAAACAAAGAGCGGTGACAGAGGCGCGCGAGAAGATCGAGGGGGGCGTGCGGAAGCTTGGCTTCAGGGTACTAGGGGCTCCGAAATTGGGGATTGTCGCCTTCACTCATGACGAGGCCGATAGCCTTTCCCTGCTCGCGAAAATGTATCAGCGCGGTTGGGTGACGGCGGGGTTGATGGAACCGCGCGCACTGCACGTCATGCTGTCGCCAGCGCATCGGGAATTCGCAGACAAGTATCTGGCTGACCTAGCGGCGGCGCTCGCAGAGACCGCTCCGAACGCGGCGAAAGCGCCGACCTATGCGGGGTAGAATGGCAGGCCCTAGGGGAGTCGAACCCCTCTTTTCAGGTTGAAAACCTGACGTCCTAACCGATAGACGAAGGGCCCGCGCAGCCGCGGAGGATCGCGGGGAGGCGCCCATATAGAGGCGTCCGCCCGGGACTGCAAGCTGGCTGGGGTGACCGCTTTCGGCGGCTCGAATAAGGGCCCAGGTTGAGGGACGCATGATGAGATTGCTCGACCTTGCGCGCGCCGCCGGCTTTGCCGTGCTGCTGACGATCGCGGCGTGCGCGCTTGAGATCGCTGATAATGACGCCGAGCGCGAGCAGGGCCTGATGTATCGCCGCTCGATGGCTGCCGACCACGGCATGCTGTTCATCTTCGATCCGCCGTCACCGGAGGGCTTCTGGATGCATAACACGTTCTTGCCGCTGGACATCATCTTCATCGGGGCGGACGGACGCATCGTCAACATCGCCGCCGATGCGACTCCGTTCTCGGATGACAACATTCCGTCAGCGGGACCCGTGCGGGGCGTTCTCGAACTCAATGCTGGACGAGCGGCGGCGCTCGGCATCTTGCCGGGTGATCGCGTGCGGCACCGCATCTTTGGCGCAAACTAAAAGAGCGAGCGCCGCGTCATACCGCCAGCGGCGGGCAGCATGATGATATCGCCGTCATGGGCGATATAGATGGGGCCACGGAAATGCTGTGCGGCGTTTCCGAGGAATGGCCCCTCAAGCGCACCGATCGGCATCTGCGGGATAATATGGGTGAACGTTAGCGCATGCACATGCGCGGCTTGGGCGATGGCGGCGGCACGTTCGGGGGACGTGTGATAGTTCACGATGTCGTGGAAGATTTTCGCGAGGTTGCCGCGATGCTGCTCGCGCGCGGTCTGCTCCATGATCCCCACCAGTTCGGGTGAAAGTCCTTCATGCACGAGCAAGTCGGCGTTTGCGGCTTGACGTTGCAGCGCCTCTGACGGCGCGGTGTCGCCACTGATCACGATGCTGCGGCCGCTGTAGTCGATGCGATAGCCGAAAGCAGGATGCACGGGGCCATGATCGACGTGGAACGCCGTGATGCGTACGCCGCCGTCCTCGAACACAATGGCGCTCTCCTGGTTGTCGGCGATTGTGAAGGCATGCGGCGTCAAGCCGAAGCCGCTTGGCGGTACGACGGACGGACCGTGGTGCGCGATGCGATACGAGCTGTCGAGCGCGTAGGCTTCGTTGAACCCGCTGGCCACGCGCTCGACGCCACCGCCGCCATAAAGCGGCAGCGGCGCGGTTGCCGCGCCCTGAGCCCAATGCTGCAGCGCCAGATTGCCAAGGCCGTCGATGTGGTCCGAATGGAAGTGCGTGAGAAAGACGGCTTCGACCCGGGCGGGCGAGAAGCCCATCAGCGACAGCGTTTCGGCCGAGCCTTCACCCGCGTCGAACACGAACAGGTGGCGGCCGGCGATCACCGCGAGGCACGGACCGGCGCGTTGGCGGTCGGGCAACGGCGAACCGGTGCCACAGAAGGCGGCGCTCAAGCCATCGGGGATAGTGGCGAGCGTTGGCACTTATAGTGCTAATTTATCTAGTTACAAGAAAGTGAGCGGCGTCTCTTGGCAAAAGAAAGTCTAGCGAATGCCGCGGGCCAACTGCCGACGCCGTCTTCGGACGGACGCCGTCAGCGCTCCGATGAGTCGCGGCGGCGCATCGTTGAGGCAATGCTGGAGTTCGCGAGAGATGGGCAGCCGCAGCCCAGCGCTGAAGACGTCGCGGAACGCGCTGGCGTTGGGCGGCGCACGGTGTTTCGCCTCTTCACAGACATGGAGACGCTCTATCGCGAGATGCACGCCGTGATGCTGCTGCGCATTGAGGACATCAAGACGATCCCGATCAAGGGCGATACCGCCGCCGAGCGGCTTGAGTGCATCCTCGAACGGCGTGTGCGGCTCTACGAAGAGATAATGCCGATCAAGACTGCGGCAGACACTTTGCGCCAACAGTCAAAGTTCTTGCAGGAGGCGCATGAGAACGTTGTGTTGCTGCTACGGCAGATGCTGCAATTTCTGCTGCCCAAGGAAATCAAGGACGACGCTGATAAGTTTGAGGCGCTGGATGTGGCTTTGAGCCTGGAGGTCTGGCGGCGTCTGCGTCAGGACCAAAATTTGTCCGTCAAGAACGCGCGCCGCGTCTGGGAGAAAATGATCGCTGCGATCATCGCGTAAGGGGGTTGCGATGCTGAGATGGCTGGGCGGGGTTGTGCTGGCGCTGGTGCTCGTTGCGGCTGGGCTCTGGCTCGGCCGCGAGCAAATCATGCTCAATATTGGCAAGCTCCGCGCCCCGCGCATGGAAGCCTATCACGAAGTGACTTGGGCTGAGGGGCCGACGGCTGTCGCCACGCCCGCCGATCGCCGCCCTCCGAACATCGTATTCATTCTCGCAGACGATATGGGCTTCAACGACATCACCTTTAATGGCGGCGGCGTGGCCGGCGGCGCGGTTCCGACACCGAACATCGACTCCATTGGCCATGATGGCGTGAGCTTCTCGAACGGCTACGCAGGCAACGCCACGTGTGCGCCGTCACGTGCGGCAATCATGACGGGGCGCTATCCGACGCGCTTTGGTTTTGAGTTCACGCCAACGCCAGTGGCGTTCGAGGCAATTGTCGGCACTCACAGCGAACCAACCAGCTTTGTGCATCCGCGCTTCTTTTGGGATCAGGTGAGACACACGCCGCCGATGGAGACGATGGGCGTGCCGGCGTCGGAAACGACGATCGCAGAGGTGTTGCGCTCACGCGGCTATCACACGCTGCACTTCGGCAAGTGGCACCTCGGCGCGGAAAACGGAATGCGGCCGGAACAGCAAGGCTTTGATGAAAGCCTGGGATTCACGCCGGGCGCT
>JACQAC010000077.1 GCA_016195245.1 Pseudomonadota bacterium | reverse complement strand
GATCGCCCGCAATCGCCCGGAGGCCGGCGACGCCGAGCAGCCCCAACACGATCGGCGTCAACAGGCAGCACAGCGCCGCCGCGACGACGCCGATCGAGAGGATCGGCCACGCTTTCATGTCGCCGGCGTGACAAGATGGGCGGGATAGCCAGCATTGGTCGAGGCCGCCGCGATCGCCTCGGTGGTCGCGCGGGCTGGATCATAGGTCACGGTGGCGCGCTTCGATGCAAAATCGACGCTGACCGAGCGCACGCCGTCAACGCGCGACATCGCCGTGCGCACTGTGATCGGGCACGTCGCACAGGTCATGTTGTCGACGGCGAAAGACGCAGTACGCAGCTGAGCCTGGGCGGCCTGGGCTTGTGCCTGCGCCGCCGATTGCAAGGGCGCGAGCGCAACAATTGCGCCCAGCCCCGCGAGTGCGGCGAGCGCGGCGATGACGACGAGCTTCTTCATGGGGCGCCTCCTCAATAGAAAAACTTCGCCCACCAATCGATGGTGGCGGCCAAGACGACGAGCGCGGCGGCAAGCCAGAGCGCGATCTGCGTGATCAGCGCCGATTGCGGACGCGCGCAGTACGAGCCGTCCTCGCATTTGGGCTTGGGCCGGAAATAGACCTGCCAGAAACCGAGCCCGATGAAGATCGCTGCGACGCCGATGAAGACTGGCTTCAAAGGCTCAAGCGCAGTGAAATTGCCGATCCAGGCGCCGGAGACCCCGAGCGTCACCAGCACGAGCGGCAAGACGCAGCACGAGGATGCGAGGATGGCGCCAGCGACGCCGCCGGCGGCGAACCAGGACGAGCGAGGACTGGGATCGGGGCTTTGCTGCATCACAGGATCACGATACAATCTGTAGCGACTACAGGATCAAGAGGATTTTGCAGGCCGATGAAGCGACGCGATTTCATGCCCCTGTTGCGGCGCGGGGAGCTTGCCGAGCGGGTCGGCTGCAACCTCGAAACCATTCGCTATTATGAGGGCATCGGCCTCTTGCCGCACCCGCCGCGCTCGCAAGGACGCCATCGGCTCTATGACGCGGACTTGGCCAAACGGCTGCGCTTCATCCTGCGCGGGCGCGAACTCGGCTTCTCGATCGAAGAGATCCGCGCGCTCTTGGCTATCGCTGACGGCGCCGGGGGATGCGCCGACGTCTACGCGCTCACGACGCAGCACCTCGACGTGGTCAAGCGCAAGATCGCCGACTTGCGCAAGCTAGAGCGTATTCTCTCGCAGACGACGGCACGATGCGCGCGCGACGCATCGCCTGAGTGTCCGATCATTGAGGCGATGTCGGCGCCGCCGCCGGTGCGTCAACGGCGGCGATGACGCGCTCATAGCGGGCAATGTCTGCTTTGAGGACCGTGCGCTGCGCGCGCGACAGCCGTTTCTCCTTGAGCAGCAGCTTCGCGTCGTCTCGCGCCTTGGCCCAAACCGAGCGATGCCGCGCGGTGAAGCAGGCGTTGGGACAGCGTGTCGGCTCGCAGAGCGCCATGGCCGGCGCTTCTCGCTCGACATCAGTGGCGCGCTTGAGACAAAGCGCATGCGCGGGATCGAAGAAGCAATCGGCAAGCGGACCGACGTGCAGCGTGCGTGCGAGATCCTTGAGCAACGTGCGCAACTTGGCGCGGTCGGCCACGCGCCCCGGAAGCGGCGACAGCTCGCCCGCGGCATCGTCGAGCGAACGCTTCACGCGCGCGGAGGCTGGTCCGGAGAGCGACAAGCCATCCTGGTGCGCGTCGAAATAGCTCATGATGTCGTCGATCTGTCCCAGCGCGCGCTCACGGGCGATCTCGGCGCGGAAACCAGAACGGCTCGAACCGGCATAGCCTTCGAACGCAGCGACCGAGGCGTGCTTGTACTGGATCATGCCGGCGACGGCGCCGAACGGACGATTGGCGATGTGCCAGGCGATGGTGCGGCGGAACTGTCGCGTGGTGATGCGCCATGGCCGGCCATCAGGACCTGGAGGGATGATTGGCGTATCCGGGGCGCCGAACTGCGCATTGAGATGATCACGAAAGTGATTGAGCGTGCGCACGATCTCGGCGGAGATGTGCGTCTTGGAATAGGTCTTTGGGTGGAGCACGCGCCAAAGCCCGTCTTCGCCATCGGCGTTGCGAACGCGCGCTGTCAGACGGTGCAGCACGCTGACGGCGTTTGCGACGGGCTCGATCGTCACCCAATCGGCCTGCTCCGGCGCAGCGCGTCTGCCCTTGTAGGTGATGGAGCGGATGCGATGGCGCTCGACGACGCCATCTTCGCCGCGAATTGAGCGGCAGCATCCGGCCTGCATCGCCTGGACCTCGGAATCGCGCATGCCGGTGAGATAGGCGCAAACAACATAGATGGCGGCCTGCAGCATGCGCTCTTCGGTCTGGATGGCGAGCAGATCGAAGCCTGCGCGCCAAGGCTTGCCGGTGTCGGGATTGGGCGAAATTGGCGTGTCCATGCCGCCTGACTCGCCGCCCAGCTTGGGGAGCGCGGCCCGCAAGCGATCGATGCGCCGATCCGTGGTGATCGGCGGGCAAACGGTGATCAGCTCGATGAGCTTGCGATTGATCAACGACGATGCCGGGATCGGCCGTGACGTTTGGCCTTGAGGCAGCGCGCTCCAGACGGGAACGCCGCGGCCATCACGCGCGCGCGCCTCGAGAAAATTGTCAAAGCGCTTGGCTATGCGACGACAGCGCGCGGCGTGTGGGAACTGGGCGTCCTCGGCGCGGATACGCTCAGCGCGACGTTTAAGACGCTCCCACTCGTCGCGGGCGGCGAGAATATCGGGGGCGAAGACGTTGACGTATTTGATCGACCAGGCGAGCAAGGGCTCGATGATGCTCTCCGGCAGCCGCGGCGTGCTGCACTCGCCCGGTGTGTTGCGGGCGCCGGCGACTTGATAGGCGGCGCGCCCCCGCCAAGGCGCGAAACGCAAACCGCCGCTCGGCATATGCGCGCTGTAAAGATGCAGCTCGACGACGATCTGAAGCAGGTGGGCGATCTGATAGCGGGAGCGGCTGGCCCCCTGACGCAGGCTGGCGAAGTACGCTTCGACAAGGGGCTGATCGACCCGCATCAGGTCGCAAACGCCCAATTGCTCGACAACGAAATCAAGAAAGCGGCGCGTGCGATTGAAATAGGCGCGCAGCATCGATGGCGGCAGGCGCGCGCGCGTGCCGGGCAGATCGACATTGAGCCGGGCGTAGAGGAACTCCTTAAGCGTCCGGACGAGGCGGGTATCACGGATGTCGCCAAAGTGCGCGGTGATGTGGCAACGGCGCGTATTGGCGCGCATCACCGCTGGCGAAAAGTCCCAACTCGCATCGCCAAAGCGCGACAGCTTGGAGCGTGAAAACCCTGGCCGGAGCGGCGCGCTCTCCAGAGCGGGGCGCCGGTCAAGCACATGATCGGCGCTGGGACGAGAGGCGAGCGCCGTCATCCTCTCACCTCGATCGGCAAATGCAGATGCGGCCGCGGCGCCGATTGGGCCTTGGCGACAATCGTCTTGGGAAATTTGGGCAGGATCTGCTGGGTGATGCGCGCATGAGCCTGACCGAACTTGGCGCGCCAGTCAGCGGCGGAGAGGCCAGCGCGCTCGCTTTCGATGAAATCGAGAAAGGCGAACAGCGCCGGCAATTTGGCGGCGGTGATGATGGCGTTGGGGCACTCAAGGCAGGCCCACGCCGCATGTGGACATGGGGCGCCCGCCGGCGCGTGCGGACTTTGGGTGAAACCGGAACAAGTTGCGAGCCACACATCTTGGGCGGCGTCGAGAGCGGCCGCTTCGCGACGCTTGCGGCGCAGCGCCGTCTCCTGCCTTGGCGTCACGACGCGCAGCTTGAGCGCGCTGTCATGGGCCTCCTGAAAAGCGCACGCGACCGCCGCCTCATGGATCGGGCGCAGCGATGGGATGTCGGCATAGTGGCGCGCGGCGACCTCGGGCGTATGCCCAACAGCGAAGCGCGCGATCTCGCCTTGGCTCTTTAAATACCATAGCGCCTTATGCGTCTTGCGCAGCCGGGAAAGCGTGAGGTGAACCAACGCGCCATCGTCATCGCGAATGTTATGCCGCTTCACCCAGGCGGTGACTGTCCACTCAGGCTGCTTGATCACGTCGCGGAGAGCGCCGTCGCGCCAATAGACCCAAAGGCTGTCGCTCGGATGAAAACGGCGCGCGCGCTCCGTAAGCGATAAGATCGCGCGAATGACGCCGCCCGGCGTCATCGGGCCTGCGTCGCGGACGCGGATGTGCTTGAACTCATCGCCGCGCGCGCGGCGCTTGCGATAATGGATCTCGATCGTGCCGGCCTTGGGATGCTTGAGGCAATCGACGCGGAGCGCCTTGAGGCACTCGATCTCCAGCCCCGTCTCGATCGACAACAGCACCAGAAACGGAACCAGATCGGCGGCCAGCATACAATGGCGGCTATGCATGAGCGGAACGAGGGCGACAAATGGCGCACGCGCCAAGGATCGAAGCGCATAGATGCGCAACACATGCCGATGGGTGTGCGGGATCGAACCGTCGCTGGCGATGATGGCGTGAATCTGATCAAGCAGGTCTTGCCTGCCGCCGCCCTCGGCGACACTGACGGGACCAGAGCCGACGCGCCGGGCAATGGCGGCGATGTCGGCGCGAGCTGCTTCTCTCAACTGGCGCGCGACAAATGGCGAATACGCATCGCGCGGCGTGGACCGGCCGATCGGACGGGCGCTGGTGTAGCTCAAACGCCGCTTGAGATCGGGCGTCAGCAACGAGGGCGTGTCGGCGTCCAGGGCACGCAGCGCCTGAAGCGGCTTGGCGATCAGCGTGTGGCGGTGAATGGGACGCTTGCCAGCCGCTTCGAGCCAGCTCTCGAACCCATCAATGTGTGACGCGCGCAAATCCTCCGGGCCGCGCACGCGCGCACCCGTCTCGGCGAGATACGCAAAGAAGATGCGATAGGCGCAAGCATGCTGCTTTATGGTCGAACGCGCGCCGAGGGCGCCGCCGGCCTGGCCCATGGACCGCAGCGTCTTGGCGAAGGCGAGCGCCAGGCGCCGCGGCTTCAAGTCGACGAAATCGAGCACCACCGAGCCGCCGTGCGCCGGCTCAATGGTGAAGCGAAGACCGGCGATCTTGTCGTCCTGCGACGGCGCTGTGTCGTCCTTGGCGAAGGCGACGCGTCGGCCTTTGCGCGGGCGCGTCACGCCGCGGCACGTACGGATGGGCCAAGCAGCTCTTCGACAGCCTGGTCCACGGTATCCTGCAGCCCGGCCAAATGATCGAGATAGATGTAGGTCGTCTCGATGCTCGCATGGCCAAGGAGTCGTTGCACCGTGTGCAGCGGATCGCCGAGCAAGCGACGATAGGCGGCCGATGAAGGATCGCGCTCATCAGAGTCCGCCTCAGCGATCGTCTTGCGGATCAACATCGCCAGCATGTGCACGGCGAAGGCGTGCCTGAGCTGATGCGGCGTCACTTTGATGCGAAGCTTTGCCGCCGCGCAACGGCGGCTTGCCCGCTCGAACACCTTCTCCCAGGAATTGGGCGCCACGGGCAGCCCGATCTCCGACAGCCAAAGCGCCGCGGGCTCAATTGGACGCCCGCGTGCATCGACGAGAACGATGCGCTGGCGCTCCTCAGGCGTCAGCTCGTCCAGCGCCAGCCGCTCACCGCGGCGCGCCGTCATCAGCGCGTGCGAGCGAGACGATGGGCGGCAAAAAATCGGGTCGATCGAATGCCAACCCTCGCGCGCGCGGAAGGCGGCGACCGCAATAGCGCGCTCAAGCTCGATATATTGCCGAAGCGCGACGACAATCGAGCGCGGGATGATAATGGTGCGGCCCTTGTCGCCCTTGGTGAGACGCGTCCCCAATCGCAATCGCGCGGGCCCGCGCTTTGGCGGCGGCTCGATCTCCATGGCGAGCAGGGATGAAGCCTCCTCAAGTCTGAGGCCGGTGCTGAAAAGCAGCTCGGCGAACAGCGCATTGCGGGCGCCATTGCGATCGCGGGCGCCAGGGCGGAAATCGCCGTCGGCGGTGAACCCGCGCAAACCGACATCGCAGAAGCGCCGAAACTCGGGCATGGTGACGAGCGCAATGTCGGCACGCTTGGGCGCAGCCTCATAGGATGAATTGCGCGCCGCCGCATGGCCGGATCGTCCGCCACGACCACGTCGCCAGACCGTGCGATGTCTGAACGGGCTCGTCTTGATGAGCGCTTCATCGAGCGCCCAGCCATAGAGCTTGTCGAGCGAAGCGATCGCGCGATTCCAGGACGAGGCGGAAATGCGCTCCTGCACGGCGCAACGCCGCCGCGCCCGATGATAGGCCGCAACGTCATCACGATCAGCACGCCAGATCGTCTTGCCGCGCGCCTCATCAAGAAACCGCGCCCAGACCATGACGTCATAGCCATAGGCGCGCAGTGTGTGGCGCGAACGGGCGCCATTGGCCGGCAGGTCGCAAAGAAAACGGTCCAGCGCGGCGTCGTAGAGGGCGCCGTCTTTGAGAATGATGGGAACGTGACGATCGCCGCGCGTACGTCTCTCTTGCAGCGTGATCATTGCTCACAGCTTGTCCACATATCCACCGCCGGTCATTTGCAAACCCTCCCCCGGACCCCCTCCCGGAGCTTGAACCAACCGTCTCAGTCTCTTGCCGCCAGGCGCCCTCCAAGGCGTCCGCCGCCAGCCTCGTGACGGGCGCGTCGGCCGCCTTGAAGTGCACCTGGCACATCAGTGCAGAGCGAAGAGATCAGCCGCCGAGTCGCTGCGATCTGTCCAGGGACAGACTGTCAAGATAAGGCCACAAGTTCTTCGGCGGCCAGCGCGTGCTGGCTGAACTTCTTGCCCATGTCGCGGCCGACGCGGTGTGCCGGCATCGTCGCGTGTACGCTCTCATGGTTGAGCGTCGCCGCATAATCCTCAGCCGTGTCGAAGGCCGCGACCGGCGGCATGCCGATCACATCGCGGCTTGGGATGTAGCAAGCGATGTCCTGAGTGAGGATGCGCTTGACGTCGAGCCCGGCAAACCAGGCTTCATGCGCTGCGATCGGCATCATCGCCGGATCGGCGGGCGCGGGATAGAAGCGCGGCGCCCAGCTTCACGGCTTGATTAAAGGTCAGCCAATACGGCGAGATGTAGCCTCGCTCCAAAGCCGCGCTCCACAGAATGATGACGTTGACGCCTCGGTAGGTTTCGCCGGTGGCGCGGCGCGGCAAAGCAAGACCGGTGCGGGCGCCATCCCATGGCTTGCGCCATGGAAGAACGCCCGACTCGAGTTCGGCGAGGATCTTGGCGGTGATGTCGGCGGCGACATCGCGGCGTGCGCCATTGCGCAGTGTTTGCGTGTTCATGGGAGAAACTCCGAAAACAGATGCGCCGCCGGCGAACCGGCGGCGCTGAGATGAATTGAAGTTACGAAGAAGCGTTCAGGCCGCTTCGGCGTCTGCTTCGTTCAAGGCGGCCTCGCCTTCCGCTGTCACGGCGAACGCACCTTCGCGCGTCGGCGTGATCAGCAGCTCAGGGAGCCAGGCCGTGTCCTTCAGCGTTTGCGCTGCTGTGCGCGCGAGCTCAGCCTTTTTCATTTTCCCGAAGGCCGCGATCATGCCGTTGCGCTCATCTTCGCTGAGTGCTGCGATCGCGGGTGCGGTCTCGAGCGCGGCGATCGCGAGCGCCTTGGGCGCGGCCTCCCAGAAATCCTGGGTCGCCTCCCAATGCCGGCTCATGTCGAGATCAAGCACGGCCGCCAGCGCATCGCTCATCCGCTGCAGACGCTTGTGCTCATACAAGACCCCGCCATGGGTGAGGTCGATGGTCTCGGCCATGAACACCGCAAGCGCCTCAAGCAGTTTGTCGATCGGCTGTTCGATGCAGGCCGCCAGCAGGGTCAGATCATCCTCCGGCGCCTGCTCAGCGAATGCGCTCCGCGCCTGTTCGAAGGCGTCGTCGTCGTCGAAGCCCACGGGACGCGTCTCGATCGCAATGCCTGGAACGGATGCGCCAGTCGCGCTCCGGCGCATCAGCACATAGACGATGAGGCCGAGTGCTGCCTGCGGGTTGACCGCAAGCGCTGCACGCAAGCCGCGGGTGCGCGCTTGGGTCAACTGTTCGACCAGCGCCTTGGTCAGACGCGGACCTTCGGCCTGCACAGTCGAAACATCCACATCATCGGACACTTCGTCATTTGCACGAGATTCTCGCGCCTTCGTCTTCTGCAATTTGGCGATGGTCTTGACGTCGGCGCGCTTGATGAGTCCACGCGTGACGACGGCACGTCCATCGCGATCAATGGCGACCATGGCGCCGGCGTGGCCAATCAGCTTGGGATCAAACACCCGAGCCGACTCCGCCAGCGCTTCAAGCTTCGCCTCGACCTCGTCGCGGTCCGCCCAAAGCGGATTGTCTTCGCCGGCGTCTTCGAGCTTTTCATCGAGTTCGGAGAGCCGCGATTCAAGTGCGGCGATCTCCTTCTTCTCCGCCGGCTTCAGCTTGCGCTGAACTGCGTGGAGCCGTTCGCCGGCGCAGCCTTCGATCTGGCCGTGCCCTGCCTGGACCTCGATCCAACCCCAGCCTTCCTTGGACAGCTCAGCGCGCATGGCGTCGAGCCGCTCGCCGGCGAGACGTTGCAACAGGTCGCCATTGGCGAAGAAGACAATGTCGGGCTCAAACAGATCGCGGACGACAGCGCCGCCGGCAGCCTCATAGGCTTCCACACCCACGAAGCGGGCGAGCCGGTCATGAGCGGGAATGCGCCCGGCCGTCAGCGCATTGCGCACGCTCGAGGCGTGCGTGATCGGCTTGGCAAACTGACGGAACACGCGCTCTTGCGCCGCATGATCGTCATTGATCGCGAAAGCGCGCGCGACATCGAGATTGATGTCGCCTTTCCGGTATGCCGCCCTGATCTTCGGCGAGAGACGCGCCAGCGCTAGGCGCTGCTCGACCAGGCGCACGGTGCAGCCGAAGCGCCGAGCAACGTCGTCAGCGCTCATGCCGCCATCGACCAGACTGGCGAACGCTTCGACCTCGTCCATCACGGACATGGGCGAACGCGTCACATTCTCGTCGAGACTGATTTCGAGCGGATCGTTGGCGGTGTCGATGACGCAGCGCACTGGTTCGCTGTCTTGGATTTGCTTGCGCTTGACGCGCAGTAGCTGCGCCAGCCGGCGGCCTTCGCCGATCTGCACGAGATAGAAGCCCGTGCGCCCGCCCGCGTCGTCGAGTTCGGGCTCGACGACGAGATTCTGCAGCATGCCCTTGGCATGGATCGAAGCGGCGAGCGCTTCGATCTCGGCCTTCGCATGCGGCGTCTTGCGCGCATTCTTCGGCGACTTCTTCAGCTTGTTGAGCGGGATCAAAACAACGCCGGTCTGGACCGCGTGCTCCTCGTTTGTTGCGATTGCTTGGGTCATGGAAAGCCTCATTGGCCTTCCCGGCTTGCGAGATTGCTCGCCGGGGCCGCGTGCGCGACCCCTTCCCGTTCGCCCGCGTTCAGGCCGGCGCTGTCGAGGGCTTTAGAGCGAAGCGTCCCTCGACAGCGACGGACGCGCGGGCGATGTGGTTGTTGCGCACGCTGTCCCGGCCGCCTGAAGAAGGCAGCGTGCTCGCCCGGAGACGGCTTTTGACGGGGCTCAGCGATCCGGAATCATCAAAGCGGGTCGGTGCGCGTCGTTGATCCCCAGGCGAATTGGGCAAGGGCGTTGCAGTCCTCGACGCGCGAATCGCCAGGCCGATGAACATGATGGGTCTGTACCTTCTGGCCATTTTGCCGCCCAACAGGCGAAATGAGCGAAACTCTCACCCCAAGATCAACTCACGCATTAGCGTAGCATGGCCACCCGCTCTCCACTTGGTTGCATAGCATAGAAGAGCTTAAATGAGCCATGCGAGCCAGTGGAGAACGCGCATTTGTAGCAAGCGGCGTAGATACATTTCAATAAAACTCAGGAGGTTAAGTATATCTCTATAGTAGCATGGACATGTACCTGTAATTACCTCGGTAAGGTTCGTTAATTCAAAACTACACCTCAACTACGCCAAACAGACAATTGTGACTTAGATAGTTGTTCTCCTTTGATTCCTTGTCGACTCATGTCTATGATAGCGAGCCGAGCAAGTGGAGACACATATGTCAGACGTCGCTGAAACTACCGCGTGCATTCAAGAAGCGGCGGCCGTCAAGGCCGCAGTTCTGGGATCGCAGTCTTCAAATCCCGCGCTGCAACGCCTGAAGGCGCGCATGTTGAGCGCCGCCGAACCTAGCGCGGTGATTACGAGCTACGACCGCATGCATCACCGGCATAGCCGGTCGCCGCGCTAAGAAGCAGTGGTCTTGGCCGCAGCCCGGATCACTTCGTTTCTGGTGAAGATAGCGTCACGTTGCAATCTCGATTGCGACTACTGCTACGTCTATCACCACGCCGATCAAAGCTGGCGTCGGATGCCTAAGACGTTGTCCGATGAACATCGAACGGCGTTTGCCGAGCGTCTCGCCGAATACGCGCGACACCACGACCTCAAAGAATGCTTCGTTGTCCTTCACGGCGGGGAGCCGCTGCTAGCTGGTGCCGAAGCTATAGCTACGTTTGTTCAGCGCATTCGCCATGCGGTGGGAGAGAGCACCAAGGTCGAATTCGGCGTGCAGACGAATGGTCTGCTACTTACTGACGCTGCACTGGACATACTGGAAAAGGCTGGCGTTGTTGTATCGCTTAGTCTTGATGGGCCTCGCGAGGTCAACGACCTCCATCGCACAACAAAAAAGCGCCGCTCAAGTTTTGATAAGGTCGAGGCTGCGCTGGAGCGGCTGCAAAAGCGACCGAACACATTCGCGGGTGTGATCGCCGTCATTGATCCGCGCGCGGCTCCAGATACGCTTTTCTCCTATTTCGACCAATATCAGATTCCTAGGCTCGACTTCCTTCTCCCGGATGCGCACCATTTGCGCCCTCCCCCGGGGCGCGCTGAGCAGCCGGCGCTCTATCGCGACTGGCTGATACGAGCCTTCGATCTGTGGCTCGACCAATACCCCCACCTTCCCGTTCGTTTTTTCGAAACGTTGCTTGACGCAGCGGCTGGCCTTCCGTCGCAAACAGATGCGATCGGGTTCGGCGATATAAGCTTGCTATCGATTGAAACCGACGGGTCGTATCATGACCTCGACGTGTTGAAGGTCGTTGGAGAAGGCGTCTCCGCGCTCGCCGGCAGCGTGAGTGATCGCGCAATTTCCGATGTCGCAGCGTCGCCGGCAATCGACGCGCATCGCCGGTTGCTAACAAAGGACGGCCTTTGCGAAACGTGCCGCTCTTGCCGCGTCGTGGAGATTTGCGGAGGCGGCTCCGTCCCGCATCGGCATGGTCCAGACGGTTTCAACCATCCTTCGGTCTATTGCGAAGAGCTCTTCTCGCTCATTGAACACGTCACAGCGCGCCTCAAAGAAACACTGGTGCAGTCGGCGCCTCCGGCGAGCAGGCTCCCGCCCGATTTCGACTTTGCTCGCTTTGAAAGCGCCGAGAGCGCCCTAGCTCAAGTCGATGCGTTGCGCGATGACGCGGAAGCGGCATATGTCCGCGAATTCCGATCTGCTCTCGAGCTAGCTAAGCTTCGCCCGGGCGCGGATACCAAGGTCTCGGTGCTTTTGAGTCTGGCGCCAGAGGAGTTTCGCCGAGCGGCGTCTTGGCCCGGCGCGGTCGCGTGGTCAGGCGCTTATCTCGCACAAGCCGCTGGGAAAACGGTTCTCGACGTCGATGGACGCGCGATCCCAATCGATGTCGATTATCTGAACGAAATGGTTGCAGCACGCGTATGGCTCCGCGACCTGGAAACGCCACAGCCGGGTGATGTTTGGTTGCGCTACCCGTTTGGTGAAGCCATTTTCTTCGAGGCTGCGGGCTTCGCAGCCAAAGCTGCACCATTAGTGTCTGAAGCACTTCAGATAATCGAACAGTGGCGTCCGAAGCTCGCCGCTGAAATTCGCCGGACGAGTAAGGCAGTCCTCTTTATTCGAGACCTCACGGCGCACCCTGAGAAAATCGTGTCCTTCAGCGACAATTCAGTACCAGGCGCTTTGTTCGTGTCGGTATGGCAGGGCGATCGCCTTATTGATCCGTACGATCTCGCGGACTCTCTTATTCACGAACACCGTCATCAGAAACTCTACCTGCTTGAACGGTTCGCCCCGATGGTCCGCTCGTCAACCGACTTGGTCGTCTCGCCTTGGCGAGAAGATCTGCGTCCGCCGTCGGGTCTCCTGCACGCAATCTTTGTGTTTGTGGAATTGCGTCGTTTTTGGCGGCATGTCCGGGACGGAGGTCCAGAACGATTGCGTCAGCGAGCGATTGATCAGCTTGAGGATACTGATCGCAATCTAAACCAGGCTTTTGCGACGCTCGCCACGTGTCCCTTATCGGAGGCGGGTCAGTGCTTAGCGAACGTTCTTGATCGAGTGCGTCTAGATGCGCTCGCGTCAGCAGCGTGACGGCATGTTAGTCGGCCGCCAAGCTCTTTCGGAATCATTCTTGGAGCGGCACGCCGCCCTGCGCGACTATTTCTGCGACAAAGATGCCGAAGCCAAGGGGGTCGCCGATGGCTGGGAGTTGAGCCTCGGCTGGCCGGGCGGCGTCGAGCGCCATGTCGATCCGAGGCTTGATGAAGGATTGGCGTGGTGGGGCGACGGCGTGCGGCGAGAAGCAATGGCGCTTGCCCGACGGCGGGAGGGCAAAGTTCTACGTTCGCTTTACGATTCTTGGACGCTTCACAGCTGGAGCGAATGGCTTGCAAGGCAGTCAGCGCCACCAAGCAATTTGACCATTCTCCATGTCGACGACCACGAAGATCTGGGGTCGCCGCGCCTGTTTACCGACACT
>JACQAC010000081.1 GCA_016195245.1 Pseudomonadota bacterium | reverse complement strand
TAACGCTAACAAGGCCGAAGTCGAACCCGAGTCGCGCTTGTTGAAGACGTCTGCAATCTGATCGAGCTGCTGCGGCCGCAGCGCCAACACACCCTGCGATCGCGCCACCGCGCGTGCTCTCTCCATCGCCTCCGGCGTGACGGCCGCGCCGCCAAGCGCCGCCAGCGGACCCGCAAACTCGTCAGGCTGTTTGAAAGTGAAGCTCGCGGTGTGAAAATTGACGCCCAACGCCATGCCGGGCTCGCCTTTTTCATCACCTTCAGCTTCAGCCGTGCGCAACTGCTCTATGACTCCGCGCTCCACTTCGCTGATCGATGCACGGAGAACTTCGTCATTGCGCTTGCCCACTTCGGAACGGTAGGCGCTCTGGATGCGCGTCTCCAAGGCAAGCGAGAATTCTTGAATCTCATACACGTGCCTCAGTAGTTCGCGATTCAGGCTAAACTGAACGCGCCCTTCGACGACCACCTTATGATCATCCGCTGTCACTGCTTCGAACGGCAACGGAGCGCAATATTGCGGCCGCAGGCTGAGCGATCCGGTCTTGGGGTCGAGCAACTGAACCGTGCGGCGCCCGCCCGTGGCAGGATCAATCGCCACAAACTCGATACGCGGCGCGTCTGGGCCCTTAACGATCGACTCCTCGACGTCCCAGAGCACGGTTTTGCCCTTGAGAGCGCGGCGGAAGCCGCGCTCGTCTTGGGTCATGTAGGTGCGGTCGTAGCGCCCCTCGTAGTAGCGGGTGGAAATATAGCCAATAAGCGCGATCACCAGGATCGCGACGATGGCGCCGACGATGAGCATCATGGTCATGACGTGTCCCTTTTCGCGAGCTAGCAGAGCTTACCCCAAGGCTGGCCGGTTTGGAGCGGAATCTGCTTGTGAGCGCGTGACCGCCGTCACTGCGGCGCGTCGATCATCAACACGCACGACGCCATGTGATTGTTGCGTACGACCTGCGCGCGCTCGACGATGCTCGCTGCGCGACGCCGCACATAGGGGCCCGGACTATCCACCCGCCAGCGGTTGGGACTCGGCAGGACCGCCGCCAGCCGCGCCGCCTGCAACGGGGACAGATCCGCAGCGGACACGCCAAACCGTGCGCGCGCCGCGGCTTCCGCGCCGAAATTGCCGTCACCCCATTCGGCTGAGTTGAGATAGGCTTCCATGATCCGGTGCTTGGGCCACATGAATTCGATCAGCGCCGTGAAGTAGGTTTCGAGACCTTTGCGCACCCACGAACGCTGCGGCCACAAGAAGAGATTCTTGGCTGTCTGCTGACTGATTGTCGATCCGCCACGCAACCGTCCGCCATCAGCGTTGGACTCAATTGCGTCCTGGATGGCGTTCACATCGAAGCCGTGGTGCGTGCAGAAATTTGAGTCCTCCGCGGCAATCACCGATCGAATGAGATATGGAGAGATACGATTGATCGGCACGGGTGCGTGATGGATCGCCTGCCCCTCCGACGCTCGCTGCAGCATGAGCACCGTGGAAGGCGGATCAAAGAAGAGATAGGCGAGCGCCCATGTAACCGGCGCCAAGACGAGAGCGACGAAGAACACGCTGAGCGTTGTGAGCAACAGGCCGTAGCGCTTGCGGCGCTTGATGCGGCCAAGATCGAGATCGAGATTGGCTTGCGCATCGCGCACGC
>JACQAC010000080.1 GCA_016195245.1 Pseudomonadota bacterium | reverse complement strand
CAAGGCGCGCGCTTCGATCATCTTGCCGCGCTGATCAAGTTCTTGCGCGACGCCGGCGTCACGGTGGAGGCGCTTGGTTCAGGGCTGCGCATCCGGCGCAATGGCGGCCGCTTGGCGCCGGTGGATTTCAGTACGGAGCCATACCCAGGCTTCCCAACCGATCTGCAGGCGCAGGCCATGGCGCTGATGTGCATGGCCGACGGCCAATCGCGCATCAAGGAAACCATCTTCGAAAACCGCTTCATGCACGCGCCCGAACTGGCACGTCTCGGCGCTCAAATCGCCGTGCATGGCAACGAAGCGATTGTGACGGGCGTTCCGAAATTGATCGGCGCGCCAGTCATGGCAACGGACCTGCGCGCATCGGTCAGCCTTGTCGTGGCTGGTCTCGCGGCGGAAGGCGAAACCATTGTGAATCGCGTCTATCACCTCGATCGTGGATTTGAGAATCTCGAGGCAAAGCTGGCGGGTTGCGGCGCGCACGTCGCGCGAACGCATGAAGCGGAAGCGCTCGCGGCCGTGCTGCAGGTCGGCTTCACGCCCGCTGAGGAGCCGCCGGGCGGCACAGTGCAAGTAGTGCTCGCTGGCGGCGGTGAAATCGCCGTAGAAGTCGAGTGCCTCGATGCGCTGCTCATGGATATCGGCGCGCCCTGGCGCACGCCGCGCCGGCCTGATCACGAAGACGCGTGATGAGCGGCGACCGCAATCGCCTGATCGACATCACGCTCGATGAAGCTTCCCTGCCGCCGGCCGGCTCCAACGCCGAGCACGAGCGTCGCATTGCGCTGTTCGATTTGAAGGAAGCCAACACCTTCACGGTCGTCGGCGAAGATCGCGGTCCATACCTCCTTGCGCTGGCGCTTGCCGACGGGCGCTTGGCGCTCGATGTTTCCGACGAAGCCGGTCAGCGCGTGCGCACTCATCACATGGCGCTCTCGCCGTTGCGCAAGATCATCAAGGACTACGCCATCATCTGCGAAAGCTACCACGCCGCCATTCGCGACGCCCCGCCCCAGCAGATAGAGGCTATCGATATGGGACGTCGCGGTCTGCACAACGATGCGGGCGGGGCGCTCGTCAAAGCGCTCGAAGACAAGTTCACGCTCGACCTGGATACCGGCCGGCGCCTGTTCACGCTGATCTACGCGATGCACCAGCGGGGCTGATACGTGGGCGGGGGCGAGGATCTGCCGGGCTCGGTGCTGTTTGCCTGCACGCACAACAGTATTCGCTCGCCGATGGCGGCGGGGCTCATGCGTCTGCATTTCGGCCCACTGATGCGCGTCGACAGCGCCGGCGTCCGCCCCGCTGAAGAAGTCTCAGGCATGGCTGCGTTCGTGATGGATGAGGCTGGCGCCGATATCTCGAAGCTGCGGCCTAAGGGCTTCGAGGCCTTCGAGGAAGATGATGAGGGGCCGTTCGATCTCATTGTCTCGCTCAGTCCCGAGGCGCATCACCGCGCCCTCGATCTCGTCCCCAAACTGGGGAAAGCCGCCGAGTATTGGCCGACCTTCGATCCCTCCCTCGCGGAAGGCTCGCGCGAACAGGTGCTTTTGGAGTACCGCTCCGTCCGGGATGGGCTGGAAAAGCGGATCGCCCACCGTTTTCAACGCCCGTCGACGGGCTAGTCAGGGCCGACTATAAGGCGGCCCGCCGCCCGATTCAGGAGATGGAATGCCGAAGGAAGAACTCTTGGAATTCGCCGGAACCGTGCTTGAGCTCCTGCCTAACGCCACGTTTCGGATCGAACTGGAAAATGGCCACCAGATCATAGGCCACACCGCCGGCAAGATGCGCAAGAACCGCATCCGCGTGCTCGCTGGAGACAAAGTGCTGGTGGAGATGTCTCCCTACGATCTGACCAAAGGGCGTGTGACCTACAGGTTTAAATAATGGCTGGATCGCTCGATCGCGCTGTCGTTGTCACTGGCGCCTCAACAGGCATCGGCCGTGCCGCGGTCGCGCGCGCGGTGCATGAAGGCTGTCAGGTTTTTGCCAGCGTCCGCAAGCAAGCGGATGCGGATAGCCTGACGCAGGAATTCGGTGACGCGGTCACGCCGCTCATATTCGATGTTGCCGATGAAGCGGCGGTGAAAGCGGGCGCGGCGCAGGTGGCGCAAGCGCTCGGAAACCGCAAACTCTTTGGCCTCGTCAACAACGCTGGTGTCGCCGTACCGGGGCCGCTGCTTTACCTCGACCCGCAAGAGTTGGCGCGTCAGCTCGACATTAACGTCGTTGGCGTGCATCGGGTCACGCAGGCGTTCGCACCGCTGCTCGGCGCTGACGAAGGACGCGCCGGCAAGCCAGGCCGCATCGTCATGATCTCGTCTGTCGGCGGCCAAAACGGCGCACCGTTCGTAGGCCCGTACGCAGCATCCAAATTTGCGCTCGAAGGCTATTCCCAATCGCTCCGCCGCGAACTCTTCCTGTTTGGCATCGATGTGATCGTCATTGGTCCGGGCGCCATCGCGACGCCGATCTGGGACAAGGTCGATCGCGATCAGCTCAAAAGGTACAGCAACACTCCCTACGCCAGCGCTGTTGGTCGTGTGACCGACTATATGCTGGAGCAAGGCAAGAAGGGCCTGCCGCCCGCCGATGTCGGAGCGCTCATCTGGAAATGCCTAAGCGATCCCAAGCCGAAAACCCGCTACGCCATCCTGCGCAATGAATTCATGGATCGCACGCTGCCGCGCATGATGAACCCGCGCACGGTCGATCGCATCATCGCCAAGCGGCTGGGCTTTCCGAAGCGTCCATGAGCGAACGTCCGCGTTTGGTCTTGGCGAGCGCAAGCCCGAGACGGCTGGCGCTGCTGGCGCAGATTGGCATGGCCCCCGATGAGGTGATTGCCACGAATGTGGACGAAGCGGCGCTGAAAGGTGAGACGCCGCGCCTGCTGGCGCTGCGTCTGGCGCGCGCGAAAGCGGAGGCGGTGAAGGCGCCGGACGCTGTTGTCCTGGCGGCCGACACCGTCGTGGCGGTGGGCCGCCGAATTCTGCCGAAAGCGGAAACCGAGCAGCAGGCGCGCGAGTGCTTGGCGCTGCTCTCGGCGCGCTCGCATCGTGTTTACACGGCTGTTGCTGTCCGGCCGCTAGACGGAGAAACGCGCGAGCGCCTCGCCGAAACCCGGGTTGCCTTCAAACGCCTCAGTGTCAGCGACATCAACACCTACATCGCCAGCGGCGAATGGCGCGGCAAGGCTGGCGGCTACGCCGTGCAGGGGCTTGCCGCGCGCTACGTCACTTCCATCATCGGTTCCTACTCCTCTGTCGTCGGCCTCCCGCTCTACGAGACCGCGCACCTGCTGGATGCGGCGATGCGCTAATGAGCGAGCCGTTGGAAACCTGGATCGACGCCAGCATTGGCGAGACGCGCGAAGCGCTGGTCAGACGCGGCAAACCCATAGCTCTCCGCATCATGCGTGCAAGCGATGAGGGATGCCGCGCGCGCTGGGGCGAACTTTATTGCGCTCGCGTGCGCGAGATCGATCGCAGGCGCCGTGGCGCCTTTCTCGATCTTGGCTTGCGCGACCAATACGGCTTCCTGCCCCTCGGGGAAGATGGACGCGCGCGCATGCACAAAGAGCGTGTGGCGCTGACCGAAGGCAAAGGCGTCGTTGTCGCCGTCACGCGCGAAGCCGCCCGCGGCAAGAGCCCGGTCCTCGATCTCCAGGAAATCGGCCACGATGGCCAGGCGCCGCACCGTATCGCCCAGCATGGCTGCGACGAGAACCTGACCGCGGCGAGGCCCGCTGATCCACAAACCCGGGCTAAGCTCGACGCGCTGATCGACGACAGCCTTGCACGCACTGCGCCCATCCCCGGCTGGCAGCCGCGGCGGATCGGCAGATCCAGAACGCTTCGTGCTAGATCTCAACATCGCCGCCGCGCAGGAGGCGGCACGCCAGATCAGGCTCCGCAATTTGGGTGGGTTGATCGCCATTGATTTCGTCTCCATGCGCGCCAAATCGCACCAGAAGAGTTTGGAGGATGCGGTGCGCGCGACGTTCGTTGACGACCCGTGGAGCGCGCAGTTCGGTGGTCTTTCGCGTTTCGGCGTCTTTGATCTGGCGCGCGCGCAATTGCGTACGCCGTTGCATGAGCAACTGCGCGATCCCGACGGGCGTCTGAGCCCCGAATCCGTGGCGCTGATGGCGCTGCGGGCGCTCGAACGTGAAGCGCGCGCTCAAACGGGACGGCAAATCGCCTGCACCGTGGCGCCAGAAGTTAAGGCTTGGCTCGATGGCGTTGAATTCGACTGGCGCGGCGATCTGAACAACCGTATCGGCATGCGCTGGAGGCTCGATGCGGCACCCGGATCGCGCGAGAAGGTCGATGCGAGGGCGCTGTGAGCGACCCTCAACCGCAAACAGCCAAATGTGTCATCTGCGGCAAACCACAAGATTCCGAACGCAAACCGTTTTGCTCCAAGCGCTGCGCGGACGTTGACCTGAATCGTTGGCTGAGCGGCGGCTATGCTATTCCGGCAACCGAAGAGGATGAACCGGATGAGGAAGGGCCGTCCTAGCTTGTAAACGTCGCCACGATCGGCACGTGATCCGATGCTTTTTCCAAGCTCCGCGCCTTCTTGAAGATCTCCACGCTTTGCAGGCGATCCGCCGCCTGGGGCGACAACAACATGTGGTCGATGCGGATGCCGTGATCCTTTTGCCAGGCGCCGGCCTGGTAGTCCCAGAACGTATATTTGTGCGCGCCAGCATCGGCCTGCATGTAGGCGTCCGCTAGCCCCAAATTCTCCAAAGCCCGGTAGGCGGCACGTGTCTCGGCTTGGAAGAGGGCATCATTCACCCACACGCGCGGATCGTGACAATCCACGTCGCGCGGAATGACGTTGTAGTCACCAGCGATGACGAAGCGCTCTTCAAGTCTCAGCAAGTCGCTCAGATGCGAACGCAGCGACTCCATGAATTGCAGCTTGAACTGAAATTTTTCCGTGCCGATCGGGTTGCCGTTCGGCGCGTAGATGGAAGCGACGCGATACGGCCCATCGGGCGCGGCGATCACCGCTTCGATGTAGCGCGCGTGTTCGTGATCCAATCCCGGCACACCGCGGACAAATTCTTCGATGCGGTGCTTTGAGAGAATGGCGACGCCGTTATAGCTTTTCTGCCCATACGTTTCGACATTGTAGCCCATGGCCTCGAGTTCGAAGCGCGGGAAGCGCCCGTCCTCGCATTTGATCTCCTGCAGACACCAGACGTCGGCGTTCACTTCCTCGAACACCTTCAACGCCGTCGGCAGGCGCGCGAGGATTGAATTGACGTTCCAGGCGGCGACTTTGAGGCCCATGCGGCGGGCTTAGCGCCCGCCCGCAGCCGCATCAACTGCCGTGAAAAAGCGCCACCAGGCCGAAGCCGAACAGGACCAAGATGGTCGAAACAAGCAACACTATGCGAACACCAGTGCCGGACTGCCCGCACGAGCTTCGTCCCTATCCAGTTCGATGTGATCGCCAACTCTTCGAGCGGTCATCGGGCTTCTCCATGCCCCAGCCGTCCCCGGCGAGTGTTGCGCCGGTTCGGACCAAGGGAAAGCTTTTTGCCCAGCGCCGTGGTAGAAGGCGCGATGATCGTAATCTTGGCGGCTCTGTCCTTGTTCCATTTCGTCGCTGGCACAGCCAGCCTGGGCCTCGCCGTCCGATTGCTGGCGCCGGAAGAGCGGGGCCGCTGGCGTTCGAAGCCGAACCTGTTCGTCGCTGAGCTGACGTGCTGGCTCTATCCCGTGATTGCCTTCGTCGCTGGCATTGTCGGGTGGCGCGCGTTTGGCGCTGGGCAGCCGCACGCGATCGCTTTGCTCGCGGCGCCATTTCTGTGGTTTGTGTTGATGGGGCTCGTGTTCGCGG
>JACQAC010000012.1 GCA_016195245.1 Pseudomonadota bacterium | reverse complement strand
TGCAGAAATTTGCTGCTTTTCCATGCCGCGGTCAGTTACGGTGGAGTCAATGCGGGATCCAGAATGCCTTGCGGACGAAGGCCTCAACGTGGCCGTTTACGCTGAATTGCGGCGACGGCTGGTTACCGGGCGCATGCGCCCCGGCCACGAACTCTCCACGCGCGGCCTCGCCACCGAACTGGGTGTGAGCCAGACACCGGTGCGCGACGCACTTTCACGTTTGGCCGCTGATGGCGCCGTGGCCATTCGTTCCAAGCGCCGGGTGCAGGTGCCGATGATGTCGCCCGAGCGTTTCGAGGATTTGTTGCGCTGTCGCTTGCTGCTTGAACCGGAAGCCGCGGTGCTTGCGCTCCCGCATATCGATGCCGCTCGCTTGCATACTCTGCGCGAAGTTGACGCGGCGCTTGACCGCGCCATAGCCGCGGGAGACGGCGACGCGTACATGCGACACAACCATGCCTTTCACTTTACGCTCTACAGCGCCCAACCCGGCGCGACGATGACGCAGTTGATCGAGACGTTGTGGTTGCAGTTTGGCCCGTTCATGCGCGTTGTGTACGAGCGGCTGACCAATGCGCCATTGAACGATCAGCATCAGGCTGCGCTGAGCGCCATTGCGGCAAAGGACGCCGCCGCACTCCGTCGCGCTATCGCCGCCGATATCGGCGATGGCATGGGTCTGATCGGCAAGTCGATGTTAAGCGCCAGCCGCGCGGCGTAGGCCGCTCACGTTTTGGGGCTGGATCGAGTCGGTCACTCGGCCTATGTGCTGACAACGCGCTGCCCGGGTTGATTTGTGCATAGACCGACTTTCGTTCCCGTCCCGCCCTTTGATCTCGTCGTTTTCGGTGCGACGGGCGATCTCTCTCAGCGCAAGCTCTTCCCGTCATTGCTGCATCGCTTCCTTGACGGCCAGATTCCGGAGAACTCCCGCATCATAGGCGCCGCGCGCACGCCGATGGACACTGAGGCGTTCCGCAAAGTCGTCCAGGAAAATCAGTCGAAGTTTGCGCCAGGCGTGTGCGTCGATGAGGCGCAATGTTCGGAGTTCCTGAAGCACCTCCACTACGTGACGCTCGACGCGATGGCGCCGGCCTCGGAGTGGGCGGCGCTGAAGCAAGAACTGGCCAATGGCCGCGACAATGTGCGCATCTTCTATCTCGCCACTGCGCCGAGCCTGTTCGTGCCGGTCGCGCAGAGGCTCGGTGAGACCAAGTTGGCTACGCCGAAATCTCGCATCGTACTGGAAAAGCCGATCGGTCGCGATCTGGCCTCGGCGCGCGAGATCAATGACGGTGTAGGCGCGGTGTTTGACGAGGATCGCATCTTCCGGATCGACCACTATCTGGGCAAGGAGACGGTTCAGAACCTGCTGGTGCTTCGCTTCGCCAACATGCTGGTCGAGCCCATTTGGTCGCGTCAGACCATTGACCATGTGCAGATCACTGTCGCCGAAGAAATTGGCGTCGAAGGCCGCGGCGACTACTACGACAAATCCGGCGCGCTGCGGGATATGGTGCAGAACCACATCATGCAGCTGCTGTGCCTAACAGCCGCCGAAGCGCCAAACTCGATGGACGCCGACGCGATTCGCACTGAGAAAATCAAGGTTCTCTCAGCGCTCAAACACTTCGACGCGCGTGATGTTGTCACCAAGACCGTGCGCGGCCAGTACCGCGCGGGGCTCGTCGATGGCAAACCGGCGCCGAGTTACACCGAAGAAATCGGCAGGCCGTCGCGGACCGAAACCTACGTCGCCATCAAGGCGGAGATCGAGAATTGGCGTTGGGCAGGCGTGCCCTTCTATTTGCGTACCGGCAAACGGCTCGCCAAACGGCGGTCCGAAATCGTCGTGCAATTCAAGACGCCGCCGGTGCTCATCTTCGGGGAAGAAGAACTGCCCAATCGATTGGTGCTACGCTTGCAGCCGGACGAAGGCGTCAATCTTTGGCTCAACATGAAGGAGCCGGGACCGGGCGGTCTCTACGTGAAGGCCGCGCCGCTCAATCTGTCGTTCGCGGACGAGTTTGTCGTGCGCTACCCCGATGCGTACGAGCGGCTCTTGATGGATGTAGTACGAGGCAATCTTTCGCTCTTTATGCGCCGTGACGAAGTGGAGGCTGCTTGGAAGTGGGCCGACAACTTGCTTGCGGCCTGGGACGAGGCAGGCGGCGATCCAAAGCCGTATGCGGCAGGCTCGACCGGCCCGGAGGCGGCGGCCAATCTGATGGACCGCGATCGTCGCACGTGGTGGGATCCGGAATAATCATTCAGTTGCTTTGAGAATGAGGCTGGAGTCGTTCCATGAACGCGCCATCGCGGTGCGCGGGCGCGTATCCCTCGCCTATCGAAAGATCAATCGTGCGCACGGCGCCGCCGCCTAACGGCACTTGAAGGTGATCGACAGCGCGAAATGTTGTGAAGTCACCGGCGACGAAGGGGAGAAGGTTCGGCGTCGTATGAGCCACCAAGACGCGCGCGCCGTCTCCGGCATGAAGAGGGTCGGCGCCCTCGGGCGCCGTTTGCGTCGGACCCTGCAGCATCCACAGACGCAGCGGTGGTAGGTCCGGCGACACTGCGCGCTCGCGCGTCCAATAAAAGTTGAGCTGATAGAAGGCGTCGCGATTGTCGATGACGACGGCGTTGAATGGCCGTTCACCGCGCAGTGGCGTCGCGCGCAGGGCGATGGCGTGCGCGGTTTCACGCCAAGCAGCGCTTTCGCGCGCGCTGCCGATGACGCCCGCCGAGCTGGGGTGGAAAAATCCGAAGGCGATGTAGCCGCCGAGCACGACATTGCTGACCAGCGCGGCAGCCAAGAGGCGTTTGCCGCTGGCCGTACCGATCAGACTACCAACCAGCCACGTCAGCGCAGCAGGATAGCCGGTGATGGGCCAGCTGGGATCGGCTCGCGCAATGATCGCAAACGCCGTCACAAGCATTAGCGGCGGCAACGTGAAGGCCAATAAGAACCGATCCTCATCTGACTGGCCGCCGGCTCTGCCCACGGCGCGTGCGAAGAGGCCAAGCAGAACGAAGAACACGATCGGCCCAACAAGCAACGCTTGCCCGGTCATGAACTCGACGATCCTGCTTAGGTTGAACAGGTTGGTGAAGTTGATGTTGAGATTGGTGGCTGCTTGCTGAGCGCTCTCGAAGCTATGCTGCGCATTCCAAATGATATTCGGCGCCGCCAGAGCCAGCGCGATCGCAAGCGCCGCCAGCCCGCGCCCGCCTTTGAGCGCTTCGCATACCGGTTGCGACCGGCGCGCCGCGAGCAATAGTCCAAGCGGAAAGTAGAGAACGGCGTAGGCGGCGTTGAAGCCTAGCCCAACGGACACGCCAAGTACGATGGCCCAAGCCATTGCGCGCGTTTGCACCATGCGCCACGTCGCTAATAGGGCCAGCGACACGAACGGCAGCAACAAGACATCAGCGGAAATGACAGTGCTGGAATACCAGACACCGGGCGTCAGCAGCCAAACCGCGCCCGTCCAGAATCCCGATTTCGCGCCGTAGATATTTCTCCCTAACGTGTAGAGCGCGAGCGCCGTCGCTGCTTGCGCCAGAGGCGCCGCGAGCCGCACAGTCCAGTCCGCCGCGCCGAAGGCATGGGTGCTTGCCCAGATTGCCCAAGTGAGCATCGGCGGCGCGTTCAAATAACCCCATGCAGGTGTACGCGACCACGCCCAGAACGCTGCTTCGTTGTGATCAAGATTGAGGGGTGCTGCTTGCAGCGCCCAGATGCGCAGCGTGGTTGCCGCGATCAGCACTGCAACGAATGCGAGCGTCGTGCGGTCGAAGGCTTTGCTTCGGGCTGCGGCGGTCATGGCGTCTCGGAAGTCCCCGCTCGGTCTTAGCGGATGGAAATCTCCGGCGCCACCGAACAAGATGCTTGCGCTTGGGGCGGCGGCGCCTATCTGGCGTCTTTCTGATCCGCTAAAGGTCGCGCCGATGACGAAGATTCCCGCAGAATGGGCGCCGCACAAGGCGATTTGGACCGCTTGGCCCTCGGCCGCCGATCTGTGGGGCGAAGATCTTGAGCCTGCGCGCCTGGAAGTCGCCGCCATGATCCGAGCGCTCGCCGACGAAGGCCGCGGCGACAAGGTGCGCGTGCTAGCTTTCGGGCGCGAAGCGGAAGCCAGCGCCAAGCTCGCTTTGCAGCAAAGTGCGGAAATCATTCCCGGCGCGTTCGGCGACATCTGGCTCCGCGACACCGGGCCGGTCTTCACGCGCGACGGCGCCGTTGGTTTCAAGTTCAACGGTTGGGGCGGCAAGTACCAGCTACCCCACGACACTGAAGTCGCCGACCAGATCGCGCGCAACGCCGGCGTCCAACTCACGCGCAACGATTTCATCCTAGAAGGCGGCGCCGTCGAGATAGACGGGGAGGGCACATTGCTCACCACCCGCCAATGTCTGCTCAATCCCAACCGCAACGCGGATTGGAACGAAGAGAAGGCCGAAGCCGCACTTAAGGCAGCGCTCGGCGTCGAGAGAATTCTCTGGCTCGACGAAGGCCTCGCCAACGATCACACCGACGGCCACATCGACAATTTGGCGCGCTTCGTCGCGCCGGGCCGCGTCGTTTGCCAGCAAGCTTACGGCGACCACGACCCCAACGCCGATGTGCTCGACGAAATCGCGCTGACACTCGCGGCGATGAGTGATGCGAGAGGCCGTAAGCTGGAAGTCATCCGCATTCCGTCGCCCGGCCTGGTCGTCGACGAAGACGGCGACGCCGTGCCAGCCAGTCACATGAATTTTCTCATCGGCAATTCCACCGTGGTCGTGCCGATCTATTCCGACAGCGGCGATGACGCCGTGAATGCGCTCGCGCCGCTCTTCCCGGGCCGCAAAATCATCGGCCTTTCATCGCACGCCATCCTCACTGGCGGCGGCTCATTCCACTGCATCACTCAACAGGAGCCGGCATGACGCCGACCATCACGTTCTGGTTCGATTTCGCCTCGACCTATTCCTATCCCGCCGCCATGCGCATTGATCGCGTCGCAGCGGCGAAGGGCGTGCTGGTCGAATGGCGGCCGATGCTGCTCGGCCCGATCTTCGCGCAACAGGGCTGGAAAGACTCGCCGTTCAATCTCTATCCGGTGAAGGGTCAGTACATGGTGCGCGATCTTGAGCGCATCTGCGGCGCGCTCGATCTGCCATTCCAACTGCCGCGTCCGTTCCCGCAGAACTCGCTCCTATGCGCGCGCATCGCCACCGCGCTCGAAGGCGCGCCGCGGCAGAAGTTTGCACAAGCCGTCTATCAGATCGAATTCGGCGAAGGCCGCTCGATCGACGATCCGCTCGCCGCCGCCGAAGCGCTACGCCGCGCCGGACTCGACGCCGCGCTGATGGAGAAAGCCCAGGAAGACAGCGTAAAAAACGCGCTGCGCGCCGCCACCGAGGAAGCGCAGGCCGCTGGCGTGTTCGGCGCCCCGGCCTTCGTCACAGCCGACGGCGAACTCTTCTGGGGCAATGACCGTCTCGAACAAGCGCTCGAGTGGGCCGTGCAGGGACATTTGTGATGCGAAACTCTATCGTCATTCCGGACGCGCGCAGCGCGATCCGGAACCCAGGGGGTGACGAAGCGCGGTGTTTGTGGCCCCTAGGTTCCGGGCTCCCGCTTCGCGGGCCCCGGAATGACGAAGAGAATTGAACATGCCGCACAAGATAAAAGTCGCCGCCCTCCAGGCCTCGTTCGGCGAGGACATGGCCGCCAACATCAAAACGGTGGAGCGCCTAGTGCGCGACGCCGCC
Organism: Pseudomonadota bacterium; assembly: GCA_016195245.1. Lineage (GTDB taxonomy): Bacteria > Pseudomonadota > Alphaproteobacteria > Caulobacterales > Aquidulcibacteraceae > Vitreimonas. Next base: position 1,266 of record JACQAC010000012.1, on the reverse strand, counting down.
AAGAAGGGTGCGCAAGTCATCCTGCCTCCAGAGCTTTTCCAAGGCCCATACTTCTGCACCGCGCAAGAAGAGAAGTGGTTCGCCACTGCGTATCCCGCCACAACGCACCCATGCGTGCAGGCGATGCAACCATTGGCGAGAGAACTCGGCGTTGTCATTCCCGTCTCGATCTTCGAGCGCGACGGGCCGCTCTATTTCAACTCCATCGTCATCCTCGACGCCGACGGCGCCAATCTCGGCACGTATCGCAAGAGCCACATTCCCGACGGCCCGGGCTACATGGAGAAATACTATTTCCGCCCCGGCGATACCGGCTTCAAAGTTTGGGACACCAAATTCGGCCGCATCGGCGTTGGCATTTGCTGGGACCAATGGTTTCCCGAATGCGCGCGCGCCATGGCGCTGATGGGTGCGCAAGTGCTGTTCTATCCCACCGCCATCGGCAGCGAACCGCACGACGCCACGCTCGACACCCGCGATCCGTGGCGGCGCGCCATGTGCGGGCACGCGGTGTCGAACGTCATCCCCGTCGTTGCCGCCAACCGCATCGGCACGGAAACCGTAGGCCACGCAACGCAGACCTATTACGGCTCAAGCTTCATCGCCAACCATCGCGGCGATCTCGTCGCAGAACTCGGCCGCACCGAAGAGGGCGTGCTGGTGTACGAATTCGATCTCGAATTCCTAGACCGCCACCGCGCCGCCTGGGGCTTCTTCCGCGATCGCCGCACGGAGTTTTATCGCTAGTGTCCGGGACGCTTCGCATTGATTTCGTCTCCGACATCGCCTGTCCCTGGTGCGTCGTCGGCTTGCGCTCGCTTCAGCAAGCGCTCGCCGCCATCGGCGGCGACGTGCAAGCCGAAATCCATCTCCAGCCCTTCGAACTCAATCCCGATATGCCGCCGGAAGGGGAGAACACCACCGAGCACGTGCAGAAGAAGTACGGCTCATCGCCCGAGCGCTCAGCCGCGGCGCGCGAGGCGCTCAAGCAAGCGGGTGAAAATGTCGGCTTTGCCTTCAACACCAGCCGCGACAGCCGCATCTGGAATACGTTCGACGCACACCGCCTGCTGCATTGGGCCAAACTCGAAGGCCGCGCGCTCGCGCTCAAGGAAGCGCTGTTCAAATCCAACTTCACCGATCAGCGTCCCACAAACGATCCGGCCGCGCTGCTCGACGCCGCGCGCGAAGCCGGCCTCGATCCCGCGCGCGCGAGCCAAATCCTAGCCAGCGGCGAATTCGCTGACGACGTGCGCGCCATCGAAG
>JACQAC010000079.1 GCA_016195245.1 Pseudomonadota bacterium | reverse complement strand
TTTCAATGCTGGAAATCTCCGATCTCACCTATCGGATCGGCCCGCGGTCGCTGTTCGAAAACGCCAATGCGTTCATCGCCGAAGGCTGGAAGGTTGGCCTGGTCGGACGCAACGGCACCGGCAAGTCGACGCTGCTGCGGCTCATACGGGACGAGGTAGGTAAGCCCAACGCCCCGATGCGCGTTCGCCGGGGCGCCCGTCTTGGGTTCGTAGCTCAAGAGGCGCCCCAAGTCGACACGCCGCTGATCGAGCTGGTGATGGCGGCGGACGAAGAGATGACCGCCTTGCTGCATGAGGCCGAGATCGCCACTGATCCCCAGCGCATCGCCGACATTCACATGCGGCTTGCCGAGATCGACGGCTATTCCGGTGAAGCCCGCGCCAGCGCCATCATGGTGGGCCTTGGCTTCGAGCAGGAGGAGTTGCGCCGGCCTGCGCGAGAATTCTCCGGTGGTTGGCGTATGCGTGCGGCGCTCGCGGGTGTGCTGTTCTCGGCTCCCGATCTGCTGATCCTCGACGAGCCGACCAACTATCTCGACCTCGAAGGCGCGGCCTGGCTCGAAGACTATTTGCGCGACTATCCGCACACCGTGATCTGCGTCAGCCACGACCGCGAAATGCTCAATCGCTCGGTAACCCATATCCTGGCGCTCGACGACAAGAAGCTCGAAGTCTTCGTCGGCGGTTATGACGCCTACTTGAAGAAGAAGGCCGAACGCATCGCGTTGGCGACTGGCATGAAAGCCAAGCAGGACGCCCAGCGCGCGCATCTGCAAAAGTTCATCGATCGCTTCCGCGCCAAGGCCTCGAAAGCGCGGCAAGCGCAGAGCCGCATCAAGCAGCTGGAAAAGATGCAAGACATAGCGGTGCCGCTCGAAGAGCGCACCATGCCGTTCCACTTCGAGGATCCGACTGAACTGGCTTCGCCGCTGGTGGTGCTTGACGACAGCGATCTCGGCTACATCGATGGCAAGCCGGTGCTGAAGCGCGTGTCGCTAAGGCTCGATCACGACGACCGCATCGTCATCATCGGCCCGAACGGGCAGGGCAAGACGACTCTTGTCAAATCCATCGCGGCACGTTTGCCGCTGCTCTCCGGCAAGCGCGTCGCCTCCGGCAAGGCCGTGATGGGTTATTTCAGCCAGGACCAGCTCGACGAGTTGCGCGAAGGCGAAACCGTCATGGAGCACGTGCGCGACCTCGAGCCCGATTGGGCGCCGCCGAAGCTGCGCGCGCTCGCGGCGCGCATGGGCTTCGGCGTGGAGAAGATCGACACCAAGGTCCAGAATCTCAGCGGTGGCGAGAAGGTGCGGCTGTTGTTGGGCTTGATGGCGCATCAGAAGCCGCACGTTCTGATCCTCGACGAACCGACCTCGCACTTGGACATCGACAGCCGCGAAGCGCTCATCCACGCCATCAACGAATATGAAGGCGCGGTGTTGCTGATCACGCACGACATCTATCTTGCGGAAGCCTGCGCGGATCGGCTCTGGCTGGTTTATCATGGGCGCGCGCGCCAATATGACGGCGACCTTGAAGATTATCGCAAACTCGTCGCCGCCGCCGATCGCCCGGGCGATGATGGCGTCGCGCGCCACGTCGAGGCGCTTGCGGTGCAAGCGGCGGCGAGGCCGAAGCAATCCAAATACACGCTGCAGCGAAAACTCGAAGCGGCCGAAGCGGAAATGGAGCAAGCGCAAGCAGCGCTAGCCCACATCGACGCTGAGCTTGCCGATCCCAACTTGTTCACGCGCGATCAAAAGCGCGGCGAGTCCCTGCTGAAAGAACGTGCGCATGCGGCCACCGCACTCGGCCGCGCCGAAGCCGCCTGGATCGCGGCCAGCGAGGCGCTGGAAGTCTAATTGCCTCGCAAGGGTTAAGGGGTGGAAGGAACGATAAATTCGTTATCGATATAAAGCACCATGCGAAATCTGTTTTGGGGTGCAGAGCGCCTCGGGCGCGCACGCGCCGATGCTGAGGAGGCACGTTCCGATTATTTGTCTCCGTGTCGCGCCCATGGCCAGAACTTTGGCGCCGATTTAGCGCGCGAACCATTGCGTCGAGACGCCTCATCTGACAGGCGAAAGCGGCCCTTCCTTGATCCGATCCAGATTGCCAGCACCGGGAATGAACACGCCTTCAATACGAAGGCCGTCCGGGTCTTCGAACAGAGTTGAATAATAGCCCGGGGCCCATGATCCTTCTTGCGGCGCGCGTACGATTTTGGCGCCATGATCCCGCATCGCCGCGTGCAGCGCGTCGACATCCTCGCGCGAGCGCAGGCGGAAGCAGAAATGGTGCAGACCGACGCGCCATTGATCGAATGATGTGTCGCGATGTTCGGGCGCAGCGTTGCGGATTAGGACGCCAGTGCGCGCGCCGATGCAGTAGAAGATTTGTCCCGGCACGTCGTACTGGATCGCCATGCCAAAGGTTTCGTGTAGGAGCGCGTGATAGAAGGGCCGGCTTTCCGCGACATCCCGCACGGTGAGTTGAATATGAGCGATGCCATTGGCGTCGATCACGGTGCTACTCGATCGTCTCGAGCACGCCGCGCACGATGTCCACCAGCTGATCGATCTGGCTCTTCTCGATAATGAAGGGCGGTGAGAAGGCGAGGATGTCGTTTGTGCAGCGGATCAGCAGGCCAGCATCGAAGCACTTGCGGAATGCTTCGAGCGCCCGTGCTGTTGGCTTGCCTGGCAATGGCTCAAGCTCCACCCCGCCGATAAGCCCCAAATTGCGGATATCGATCACATGCCGCGCATCGCGCAGGGAATGTATGGCGTTTTCCCAATAGGGCGCCATCTCGCGCACGCGCTCGAACAATCCGTCATCGCGGAACGTGTCCAGTGTCGCGATCCCCGCCGCGCACGCGAGGGGATGACCGCTCATTGTGTAGCCGTGGAAGAGTTCGATCGGCGTCTCTGATGTTTCCAGCATCGCGTCATAGATTTCGCGCGAGGCCGCCACCGCGCCCATCGGCACTGCCGCGTTGTTGATGGCCTTCGCCATGGTCAACAAGTCTGGCTTCACATCAAACGTCTGAGCGCCGAACGCTTGGCCGGTGCGACCGAAGCCAGTGATGACTTCGTCGAAGATCAGCAGAATGTCGTTCTTGGTGCAGAGCTCGCGCAGCCGCTGCAGATAGCCCCTCGGCGGCAGGATCACGCCCGCTGATCCAGCCACGGGCTCGACGATGACGGCCGCGATCGTATCGGCGCCATGCACATTGATGATGCGCTCCAGCGCATCGGCAAACGCGATGCCGCCATGCTCGGGAATGCCGCGCGAAAACGCATTGTGCGCGATGTCGAGCGTGTGGGGCAGGTGGTCGACGCCCGGTAACAGCGGCCCATATTGCCGCCGGTTGCGCATGATGCCGCCGACCGACACGCCGCCGAAATTCACACCGTGATAGCCGCGCTCGCGCCCAATGAGCCTGAACTTGCCGCCTTTGCCGCGGGCCTTGTGATAAGCGAGGGCAATTTTCAGGGCGGTGTCGACGCTCTCCGAACCGGAATTGGTGAAGAACACTCGATCGAGACCATCCGGCAGAATGTCGACGAGCCGGTTGGCGAATTCGAACGCGATCGGATGCCCGAGATTGAAGCTTGTCGCATAGTCGAGTTCAGCGGCCGCCTTCTGAATCGCCTGCACGACGCGCGCGGGAGCATGTCCTGCGGCGCAACACCAAAGACCAGAGGTGCCGTCGAGGATCTGGCGGCCATCCGCGGCGTAGTAGAACATGCCCTCGGCGCGCGCGACCATGCGCGGGTCCGCTTTGAACGCCCGGTTAGGCGTGAAGGGCATCCAGAAGGAATCGAGCGAGTTCGGGCGGAACGTGTCGGGCATAGCGCATCTTGGCGCGCCCGCTGTCGCTTGCGCAAGAACTCTCAGTGATGTTTCTGGGTGGCAAGCGCGACAGCAATCTCATCAAGGATCTTCAGCCGCTGTTTCCGCAAAGTCTCAAGGTAGTTATCGGACGCGGGCGTGATGTTCGCCTCAATCTTGCGGATCTCCTGCCACAGACCGTGGTTTTGCTCCATAAGCGTGCGGAAGCTTGGATCACTAATCTTGAGTCGGTGAATCTCCTCCTCGTGACCGGCGAATTCCTGCGCCAACGCCTGATCGAGATGCTCGGTTCGCATGGACCCTCCCTTCCCCAGCGATAGTATCCATGCATTCGGAAGCTGCTTTGATCCTGAGCAAGAATCGGTCCCTGACCGGTTCTCTACCAAGGTTGAATGCGCCACCCGTGGGCCGCGTAAAGCGCGGATTGGTCGTTGTAGTGTCGGCTCGTCTCGTGACTGCTTGCGCCCCATTGGCTGACGACGCGCACGGTGAGTGAGTGGTCCGGCGCCCAATCCATGATCATCATCAAGCCGTCGCCGAAATTGGCATTGAGCCTGCCGTCGGGCTCACGCGACCAGCGGATCCCGCGCAACACATCGTTGGCGCCGTCCATCGGCAGATCGACATTGCCATGACGAAGCCGCAGCACTTCGCCCCAAGCCGGATCGAGACGGTGGAAATGCGCATTGAGATACTGCGCCGCTGCCTGAGCGGTCGCGACTGGATCAGGCTCCGGCTGGCGGTTGCGGCGGGCTTCGTAAAGCGGCTCGAACATCAGGTTCGCCAGCGCCGCGCTACGGTTCTCGCTGGTCGAGCGCATGTCCCACGCACGCAGCACGCGCTGAATGTCAGCAAGCACTGCGTCGTGCAAAGCGTCTGTTGCCAGAATAGTACGGATCGCTTCAGCCATGCGCGAGTGCGCGCTGTAGGTCACGTCGAACTTTGCAGCTTCGAGCTGCTGTTCGCTGATCGTGCGCTCCGGTGAAAGCACCTCAACAGCGCGCAGCCCGCGATTGGTGAGGTAAGCTTCGATGAATGGCGCCGCGTCTGGATAGTCCGCTGGCCGCATGTCGATGTTGGCGTCCGTCGAAGACCACGGCGCGCCATTGGCGCTGTAAAGCCAACCGCTGCGCGGATTGATCAGCGTTGGCGTGTCGGCGACGTAATCGCGTGGATTCCATAACGTCGCCGAGGTATCGCCCGGGACGCAGCCTGACCAATCTAGGTTTGCGATATTGGGCCGGCGTGGCAGGCTTGCATTATAGAGATACGCAATCTGGCCGGTGCGACCCTGACGTGCAGCCAGATCAGCCGCGTCTCAAAACGCCGCCATTGGCCGTCGAAGAAATATTGTCCCTGATGCTGGGTGTCTGTGCGCAACCGATAGACATCCGCCAGATCGGGCAAGTTCACGGTCGCCGCCCAACCAAGCACGCCGTTCGTTCCAACGACGGGGAAGGGCGCGCCGGGAAAGAGGCCGCCGTGCATGCGCCACCCTGTATCGCTCTCCACGCGCGCTTCCCACCATGCCACCGGCCCATCCCACGGCTGGTGTGAGTTGAGAATAACGCGGGTGTGGTGATCCGAGCTGCGCGACGGCGCGACGGCGAAGGCGTTTGAGCCCCAGTCGATGGTCTCGGCCTGCGCCATCTGATGTACGGCGCATGGATGGCCGTGCTCATCGGCCAGCCGGCCAAGCACCGAGTCGAAACCCCAGAATAAGGGCAGGGTGAGCGCCGAGCCCGCCGCGACATCACGGCCAGTGACGTTCTGCGCTCCCGGCAGCACTTCGCCCGGATGGGCGCGCCCGTAGGCATTCAGCCCATCCGCGTAGCCCGTAAAGATGGCGCGAATTTCGGGTGAGAGATCGCGTTCGTAACCGCGATCCACCGAGCCCTGCACGTCAAGCAGATTCCAGAGAAAATCCGATTTCGCGCCGTCTTCGCCCAAGTACGCGCCGAGACGCCCGCGCGATGCAAGAACCACCAGCTGAATGGTGCGGAAATTGTCCTCCGCGTGCGCCATTGCGAGACCGTACGCAGTTTCGCCATCGTCGCGTCCGTGAATGGTCGGTACGCCATAGTCGTCGCGCGCAATGGTGGGATGATACTCGCGCGCCGCCGGTGCTGGCGGCGGCTCGCGCAAACAACCCGCGAGCGCGAAAAGTGCAAGTGTCGCCGCAAGCTGCCGCATGTCCCTTTGTCCCCACCTTTCAGCGCTTGTTCTACAATGCAGCCCTCGCGTCAGCGCAAGGAGAGAGGGCTAGCAATTTTGCGCGCGGCACCGCATGAAGTGCAACACATCATGACCCAGAATCCAATGATCGCGGATGTGAGCGAAGCGAAGGCGTTTCTCAATGCGCATCCTGAAATGCAGTTCTTTGAAATCATCTACACCGGGCTCTCAGGTGTCCCGCGTGGCAAGCGTCTGCGCCGCCATGAATTGATCCCGCTCTATGAAAATGGCCGGTTCCTACCGTCATCGATGCTGGTCACCGACATCACCGGTATGGACGTCGAACAAACCGGCCTGATCTGGCAGGGCGGCGACGCCGACAAGATCGGCCGTCCCGTTCCGGGACGTCTCGCCATGGCGCCGTGGCTCGGCGGCGACATCGCGCAAGTGCCGCTCTCCGTCTATGAGCTCGACAACACGCCGATTGCGCTCGACCCGCGCCATGCGCTGATGCGGGTGATTGAGCGCTTCACCGCCGATGGCTTGACGCCGGTCGCCGCCTGCGAACTCGAATTCTTCATGCTCGACCGCGAGCGCACGCCGACCGGCGGCGTACAGCTGGCGCGCTGGCCGCTCACCGGCGCGCGCCCGACCCAGCATGATCAGTATTCGTTGCGCGAAATGCAGGAAGCCGCGCCGTTCTTGCACGAACTTTGGAACGCCGCGGATTCCATCGGCGTGCCGCTCGAAGGCGCGATTAGCGAATACGCGCCCGGCCAACTCGAACTCACGCTGAAGCACCACGCCGATGTGTTGCGCGCCGCCGATGACGCCATCCTTTACAAGCACGCCGCCAAGGGCGTGGCGCTCAAGCATGGCGCCGAGGCGTGCTTCATGGCCAAGCCGTTCGCCGAGCACGCCGGCTCCGGCATGCACATGCATGTCAGCGTCAACGATGAGGCCGGCAAGAACATTATGGCGTCCGACGCGCCGGAAGGTTCACTCCAACTCCGCCACGCCATTGGCGGCATGAAGGCGCTCCTGGCGGACTCGATGGCGATCCTCGCGCCCAACGCCAATTCCTATCGCCGCTTCCGCGCCAATTCTTACGCGCCGGTCGCGCCGGTCTGGGGCGTCAACAATCGCACTTGCGCGTTTCGTGTGCCTGCCGGCGCGGCGCACACCCGCCATATCGAGCACCGCGTCGCCGGCGCCGACGCGCATCCCGCGCTAGCGCTCGCCGTGCTGTTGGCTGCCGTGCATCACGGGCTTGCCAACAAACTCGATCCAGGCCCCGCCGTCACCGGCGACGGCTACGCCCATGCGGAAGAGACCGGCGAGCGCATCCCGACCAATTGGATCGCCGCCACTGACCGCTTCGAGAAATCCGCGGTGCTTAGGGATTATCTCGGCGAAGCCTTCGTGAGCACCTATGTGAGCGTCAAGCGCACCGAACAGGAGCGCTTCTTCGGCGTCATCTCCAACGTCGACTACGACTGGTACCTGCGCGGAGC
>JACQAC010000082.1 GCA_016195245.1 Pseudomonadota bacterium | reverse complement strand
CGGTGCATAGTCGCGTTGCACCGGCGCTGGCCTCGGCGACGCAGCTGCGCGAGGCGCGGACGCGGGCGCGCGCGGCGGCGCGGCTTGGCGTGGCGCAGGCGCTGGCGCTGCACGACGCTGCGCCGCATGCGCCGCTTGTGCGCCGCCAGCGTTGCTCACCTGCGCTGGATCCACGCGTCCCGGTGAAAAAAAGCCGCTGTCCACACGAGGCGCTGGCGGCGGTAATGGCGCGACACCGGCGCGCTCCGTCACCAGCTTCGCAAGCTCACGCCAGCCCGCAAAGTCGTCTTCACCGCGCCACCCGGTCAGGTTCGCGGATTTGTCGCTGCGAAATGCATCCGGCAGTGGCGTGTTCTGCATCAGCGCATGCACGAGCTTGGTCTTGCCGCGCGCAAAGCTGACATCATCAACCATCGTCGCTTCGGTCGCCGAGCGTGGCGACCACAAGGCCACGCCAGCCTGGGCCGACTTCACTGCGTCGCGCAAATCGTCGCCCTGCTTTTCGAGCACCACCGTTAGCTTGGCTTGGCGCAATTTCTCGGCCAGCGCGCGCGCCGGCAGCGTGTCATCCGCGGCATGAATGATGACCACCGTCGCCATACAAATTTCCCCACGTTCTCAATCAGAAGCGCGACCGCGACCGCCCCGCCCGCGTCGACCCGCGGTCGGGCTGGCGCCCAGCCAGCCGCATGATGCCCCGGAAGCTAGGGGGTTGGGAAGTCCACAGACCAGGGGAAACCGGCCCTCGTATGCACGTTGCGGGCGTAGGCACGCGCCCAGCCCTCTGCTAACGCAGGCGCCCCATGTCGAAAGAGCTTGAATTCCACCTCAAGGAAGCCGCCGAGCGCGTAAACATCGCTCTCGACGCGCTATTGCCGCGCCCAGATGGGCCGGAAGAGCGTCTCATGCGCGCCCTGCGCTACTCAGCGCTCGACGGGGGTAAACGGCTGCGGCCGTTTTTCACGTTGGAAGCGGGGCGCATGTTCGACGCAGACGAAACCGCGCTCTTGCGCACGGCGGTTGCGATTGAATGTGTCCACACTTATTCGCTGATCCATGACGACCTGCCGTGTATGGACGACGATGATCTCCGTCGTGGCCGTCCGACTTTGCATCGCGAGTTCGGTGAGGCGATGGCGCTCCTCGCGGGCGACGCGCTGCTGACCTTCGCGTTCGAAATTCTCGCCGATCCCGCCACCCATCGCGACCCGCAAATGCGTTGCTTGCTTGTTTCAGGACTTGCGCGCGCCGCCGGTCCACTTGGCATGGTCGCCGGTCAGGCGGCTGACATGGAAGGCGGTGAGATCAGTTCCGACCTCATCGCCATGACCCGCATGAACAGGTTGAAGACGGGTTGCCTCATCAATTTCTCGGTCGACGCCGGTGCGCTTATCGGCATTGCCTCTGATGCCGAGAAGCTTTCGCTCTCGCGGTACGCACACGATGTCGGCCTTGCCTTTCAGATGGTCGACGATCTGCTCGACGCCGAAGGCGTCGTCCGTGACACCGGCAAAGCCGTGAAAAAGGATGGCGCCCGCGGCAAAGTGAACTTCGTGACGGTGATGGGCGTCGAAGCCACGCGCGAACGCGTCGGCATGCTCGCGGCGCAAGCCAAGCGCCACCTCATGCCCTTCGGTCCACGTGCGCGCATGCTCATCGACGCCGTGGATTTCATCATCACGCGACGCTACTAGCCAAATGATCAAGGGTCTGATCCTAGGATCGACGCTCGTACTTAGCGCGTGCGACCTGCCCGGGGTCCCGACAGCGACAGGTCAGCATTTCTACGAGCAACTGCAGTTGCTGTTGCCTGCGCGATTTGCCAGCGCGCCGCTACTCGTGGACTGGCGCGGATTCGATTATGGCCTTCGCCAAGTGTCTGCGACCGTGCAATGTGGCGTGCGGGTCTACGACCTGCCGCGCGATCAAGTTCGTGAATTTGTCGATGACGTCGAAGCTGGACGCTCGCCGGAAGCAATGGTGGATTCCTATGGCGGTCAGTGGATGCACATCGGGGCCGCGCGAACCTCAGGCACCGGCAATGGCGAGAACGCGCAGGTGATCGACGCGCGCGGGGAGCTGCCGCTGCGCTCCGACGAAAACTTCTGTCTTATGCCCATTGCGGAGTACCGACAGTTCGCAGCCCGAGCGACGGCTTTGTGGTCGCGCGACGACACTGTCTTCAAAACGCTACATTGGCGTCTCGGCGGCGGTCCCAGTGGCGATCCCATCGTGACCGCGGACTATTATGCGTTGCTCGACGCCGATCAGAACCGCCTTTACGTCTGGTTTTTCAGCGCGTCGCCTTTGGGATAGCGGTCGCCGTTTCAGTTAGGGGAGGGGATGATGGCCGAACAGGAAGAATCCGAGAGCGACCGCCGCTTCAACAATCTCATCGCCATCAGCATCGCATTTGTCGCGACCTTCATGGCGCTCTCAGCCATCAAGAGCAGCAATCTCGACAAGTCCATCGCGCAGACCCAAGCCGAGCGCATCGACAATTGGGCCTGGTACCAAGCCGTTCGCGTCCGTGAAGACATGGCGACATACGAGCTCGCAAGTTTGCAGCGCCTCGAGCGCAATGCGCCCAGTCCAGCCGAACGCGCGCGTCTCGCCACGGAGATCACCGCGCAGAACGGCGAGATCACCCACATCCGCCAGCGCAAAGACGAAGTGCAAACACTTGCGCGCCGCTCCGAAACGGACTTGAGCGCCATGCAGCCTGTCGGCGACCAATACGATCTCTCCGACGCGCTGCTTTCCATCGCCACCGCGCTCTTGGCGATTTGCGCTCTCGCCCGCGTTCGGTGGCTCTTCTGGTTCTCGCTGATCCCAGCTGCAGCGGGCCTGATTGTCGGGGCCTGTGCCATGGCCCGTATCGTGATTTCGCTCGGCCCGCTCTCTGCCTGGCTGGGCTAGGCCAGCTCCCCGCTCCTGCCTGCGCCCCTCAGCCGCACGGAAACTTGAGAGAAAACCGCACGCAAGGCGGCGGTGAGGCGTCGATTTAGCCGACGAAGGCCGCTAGCTTTGAAGGGCAGGGTCATTCGAGGACACATGGCGCCCCAAACTCCTTTGCTCGACACCGTCACGTTTCCCGCCGACCTGCGGAAGCTCGACCCCTCGCAGTTGCGTCAGTTCGCCGACGAATTGCGGGCGGAGATGGTCAGCGCCGTCTCTGTCACGGGCGGGCACCTGGGCGCGGGCCTCGGCGTGGTTGAGCTCACCACCGCGCTGCACTACGTTTTCGACACGCCGCGCGATATTCTGATCTGGGACGTTGGCCACCAAGCCTATCCGCACAAAATCATCACCGGCCGCCGCGACCGCATCCGCACGTTGCGCCAAGGTGGCGGCCTCAGCGGTTTCACCAAGCGCAGCGAAAGCGAATACGATCCGTTCGGCGCAGCGCATGCTTCAACATCCATAAGCGCTGCTCTTGGCTTTGCCGTCGCGCGCGACAAGCGCGGCGACGACAATCACGTCATCGCGGTGATTGGCGATGGCTCGATGTCGGCGGGCATGGCCTACGAGGCCATGAACAACGCCGCCGAGAGTACCAAGCGGCTGATTGTCATCCTCAACGACAACGACATGTCGATTGCTCCGCCCGTCGGCGGCATGTCGGGCTATCTCGCACGCTTGGCCGCCACGCGCACCTATCGTCGCGTGCGCAAAGCCGTGAAAGGGGTCACCTCAGCGCTCGGTGAAACCATCCATGATTTCGCGAAGAAGACCGAAGAGTACGCGCGCACCATGGTGACTGGCGGCACGTTCTTCGAAGAACTCGGCTTCCACTATATCGGCCCGTTTGACGGTCATGATGTCGACCTGCTGCGCCGCGTTCTGAGCAACGCCAAGGAATTCGACGACCGCCCGGTGCTGATCCACGTCGTCACCAAGAAAGGCAAAGGCTACGCGCCGGCCGAGAATGCCGCCGACAAATATCACGGCGTCACCAAGTTCAACGTCGTTACCGGCGAGCAATCGAAAGGCGCGAGCGCCCCAAGCTACACTAAGGTGTTCGCGCAAGCGCTGATCCGCGAAGCCGAGAAAGACCCCAAAATCGTCGCCATCACCGCCGCGATGCCGTCCGGCACCGGCCTCGATCTGTTCGGCGCCAAATTCCCGGATCGCACTTTCGATGTCGGCATTGCCGAGCAGCACGCGGTCACCTTTGCAGCCGGCCTCGCCGCCGACGGCATGAAGCCGTTCGCCGCGATCTACTCAACCTTCCTGCAACGCGGTTACGACCAAGTCGTCCACGACGTCGCGATCCAGAAGCTGCCGGTGCGCTTCGCCATGGACCGCGCTGGTCTCGTCGGCGCCGACGGCGCCACCCACGCCGGCTCGTTCGATGTCGGCTATCTCGGCGCACTGCCGGGTTTCATCGTCATGGCCGCCGCAGACGGCAACGAGCTCAGCCGTATGGTCGCCACATGCGCAGCCATCGACGACACGCCGTCTGCCGTCCGCTATCCGCGCGGCGACGCTGATGGTGCGCTTGGCGCCGACGCCGCTGCGCCACTCGAAATCGGCAAGGGCCGCATCCTCCGCGAAGGCACATCCGTCGCATTGCTCAATTTCGGCGCCCGCTGTGGGGAGGCCAACAAAGCCGCCGACAAGCTCGCGGCCATGGGCCTCTCCACCACGCTGGCCGACGCGCGCTTCGCCAAGCCGCTCGACGAGGACCTCATCCGCCGTCTCGCCCGCGAGCACGAAGTGCTGCTCACCATCGAGGAGGGCGCCATGGGCGGCTTCGGCGCGTTTGTGCTGCATTTCCTGGCCAGGGACGGCGGCCTCGACCGCGGCCTGAAGATTCGCACGCTGACGCTGCCGGACATCTTCCAGGATCAAGATAAGCCCGAAGCGCAATACGCCGCCGCGGGGCTCGATGCCGACGCCATCGTCAACGCCGCGCTCCTGGCATTGGGGCGCGGCGTCAACGAGGTACGAGCCTAATCAATTTCGAACGAACGGCGGGCGCAGACTTTCGCTTGCGCCCGCCGCGCGCGCTCAGGCGGCGTTCGCCAGCCGGAACGCGGCTGCATGCCGAGCCGACATGTCCCATTCGCGGAATTGCGCGAGTTTGCCGGCCTTCAGATCGAAGACGTGAATCCAGCGATCTGGCAGCTCAACGCCGGTCGCCTTCGCTTTGCCGACGGAGCGGCCGATTACCACGACGCGATCGCCGTCCACTATGTATTCCATCGGTTCATACAGCGAGAACTTGGTGTTGGCGGTCACGATGTCGAAGAATTCGCCAACGCTCTTCTTGCCGGTACGCACGCCGTAATGCGGGCCATCGGCCGGATCGCCGACGACATCAAAGCGCACGTCGTCAGTGCAGTTGCGCACGATGTCATCGAAACGGCTTTCCGAGAACGCCTTGTACAGCGTTTGCACAAACTTCAGGTTTGGGTTGGTGAGATTGGTTACATTGGTCATTGCGAACCTCCCTTGAGTGGAGCTTTCGCTGCCGCTTGCCGTGGCGTTCGCGCTTCGCGCTCGAATCGTCCGACGAGCTGTAGCGACCCACTGACCATCGACCTGATCCGCGAGAACGGGTTTGATTCAGCGCAACGCGCGCCTGCGACCGATCAACTCGTCCGCAACGTCAGGCGCGCGTTGCGAGCGCTGGTTTCCCATCCACGTGCTGCGTCAATCGCCGCCATCAGCGAGCGGCGAACGCGAGCGTATCCTTGCGTCCATGCTTTACCTCATTCTCAAATCGGCCATTTCCGGCGTCATCGTCGCCATCGTTTCGGAAGTAGCTAAGCGGTACCCCGGCTTCGGCGGCCTCATCGCCTCGCTGCCGCTCGTCTCGGTGCTTGGCATGATCTGGCTCTGGCGCGACACGCACGATCCGGCGCGCATGGCCGCCCACGCAACCGGCACCTTCTGGTTCGTGCTGCCATCGCTGCCAATGTTCTTGCTCATCCCCGAACTGTTGAGGCGGGGCGCCGGTTTCTGGCCTGCCTTGATCGCCGGCAGCGTGCTGACCGTCGTGCTCTATAGTCTAATGGTCTGGGTCGCGCCGCGCATTGGTCTGCGCCTCTGACCTTGCTTCCGGCGCAAATCGTGGCAATTCTCGCTTCGCTAGCGACGGAGAGCAGGTCATGGCCAAAGGTCAAATGCGTTCCAACAAAGAGAAGCGCAAACCCAAGAAGAACGCCGACGACAAGAAGAAGAAATAGTCGGCCGCAACCCAATCAATCAACCAAGAGCGCTGGGGCGATCCAGCGCTCTTTTTCGTAGGATGGTGAATGCGGCGCCGGTCTTTACCGCGTTGCTGCGCGGCCCCTCCGCGCCTAGAGCACTTAACCACGCTGCGGCGCGGAGCTTGCAGGCTCCCATGCTGCTCGGCGCGTGCGTGCGGAGGAGCCGAAGGTGGACATTAAGCTTGAATCGCAACGCGGCGAGGTCGTGCATGCCGCGCCTACGGCGTTCGACGCCGATCCGCCCGACGTCGTGCTTTGGTGCGGCCGCACTTACCGTTTTGTGCGCACCGACGGCATCTTCGACCAGAAGAAGCACGTTTACCGTGAAGCGTCGGTCCATGACCTTGGCGGCGTGCCCCAAGATGGGGCAGGCGATGGTTCAGCAGAGCACACTGTCAACGGCGCCGGCGCCGCGTCCGCGCCCGAAGCAGCGCCCCTCAATGGCAAAAAGCCCAAGGACGATCGCCAGGTTTCCGCCACACTCACCGCCGCCCAGGCCGCGCTGCTGAAGCGCGTTAAGGCGCGCGGCGCTTATGCTTCCCCCAAAGCAACCATCATCGCCGGCCTGGAAGCCCTCGACGAAAAGCACGCGCTCTCCAACGATGCGTTGCTCAAGCTGCTGGCGGAACGGCTGGACGACACCCGCCACTAACTGCGATCGTGTTCGAAAGTCCGGCTGCCCTTCGTGCATCCGCACCCTAGAGGATGCACGAGACAGCCGATGAAATTTCTGCCCGCCTTCGCCGCGCTCTTACTTCTTGTGCTGACGCCCGACGCTTCAGCCCACCGCCAGTCCGAACCGCCCACCGGCGCGCCCGGGCTCACCAACGCCACCGTGCTCATCATCCGGCACGCGGAAGACGCCGCCTCCGGGCGCGGACTGAGCGCGGCCGGAGAGGCGCGCGCGGCGGCGTATGCGCGCTACTTCCGTCCCTTCAGACTGGGCCAGGAGCAGTTGCGCATCGACACCTTGGTCGCCGCCGCCGACAGTCGCGCCAGCGATCGCTCGCGCCTCACACTCGAACCCTTGAGCCGCGCTTCGGCAATCCCAGTCCAACAACCAGTACGCGCCCGGGATGTCCGCGCGCTGGCGCGCTGGCTTGAACACGGCCCGCCACACCGCGCCATCCTCATCGCCTGGCATCACGGCGACCTACCGGATCTGCTCGCCGAATTGGGCGCCGACCCAACCGCTCTGCTCGGCAGACGCCGTTGGCCGTCAAACATCTACGACCGGGTCGTCGTCCTACGCTTCGACCGCGAGGGCGCGCTCATCCCGCAAGCGAGCCGCGTCGTGCGTGAGCCAGCGTTGACGCCATAGAGGCTGTTACCGCGTGAACGGCAGGAAATCGCCGGGAGCGGACGTTGCGAGCGCCCTCTTCGAACATCTCACGCGCCAGCGCAGTAGGCGTGCTACCCTAGTTGTCGGGCGTAGTCACTTTCAGTTGGGCTGAGCGAGAGCTCCCTCGATCCAGAAACGATAGAGGAATTCGGCAAAGCTATGTGCCGATAGACAGGTTTGT
>JACQAC010000011.1 GCA_016195245.1 Pseudomonadota bacterium | reverse complement strand
AGAATTGGCGCGAAGTCGCCGATGCAGTTCCCGTGGTGATTGTGTCCCGCCCCGGCGTGGGCGCCCGCGAACGGCTAGAAGCTCCGAAAGATTGGATATTTTTGAACGCCCGCCATCATCGCCAATCCTCCACAGCCCTTAGAACGCGAAAGCGCCGCGCGGTGGCGAAACCGGCGCGGAAGTGATAGCGTTCCCATATTCCCAGGGTCACAGAAGGACCAACGCACCTGTCGCCAGAAATGAAACGCGCGCCGGCCGTGACACCCGCCGGAGACCTTTCGCGCAATCGACCGCGCGGGGTCGTCAATGTTGATGCAGCCACGCAGGTCGTGCTGACGTCCCTTGAGGACGACAAGGCCGAGGACATTCTCGCCATCGACATCCGGGGAAAATCCTCTTTCGCAGACATGCTCATTGTCGCGTCGGGCCGCTCGGCGCGGCACGTCGGCGCGCTGGCGGATCACGTCATGCGCAAGCTGAAGGAAACTGGGGTCAAGGACGTGAATGTCGAAGGCATGCCCAATTGCGATTGGGTGCTGGTCGATGCGGGCGATGTCGTGGTGCATCTCTTTCGTCCGGAAGTTCGCTCCTTCTACAACATCGAAAAGATCTGGGCGGCTTCGCCCGGCCCAACGCCGACGCTGACGAGCTGACGTGAAGGTCTTGGTCGCAGCCGTAGGCCGTCTGCGTGACGGCCACGAAGCTGCGCGCGGAAAAGCTCGCGCGCTGGCGGGACGATGGCGTGGGCTGCGCTACCTTCTGGGTCGGCGGCGCGGACGGCGTTTCGCAATCGGTTAAGGATAACGCGGACGAAAAGCTCGCCCTGGGCCGTCAAACTTGGCCGCATCGCCTAGTTCGGGTGATGATTTCCGAGCAAATTTACCGGGCTGTGACCATTTTGAGCGGTAATCCTTATCACCGGGACTGAAAGCGCCTGGGGGTATGGTGAGACATGGCTCAAGGCGCAGCACGCGCCAGCGCCCTCGTCGCGTGCGCGGCCGGGGCGCTCGCAACGTTTCTGGGGGACGCGTCCGCCCAGACCAGACACGCCAGTTTGACGCAAGTCGAACGCGATCGCCGCGTCGAAGACGCGCGCGCGCGCCAGCTGCGCGCGCAAGCTGACGCCGCCCGCACCGAGATCGCCACACTCAACACCCGCCTCGTGGAGTCAGCTCAGCGTCGCGCCGCCGCCGAAGCCGCCGCTACGGCCGCCGAAGACCACCTGCGTGCACTTAACGCGCAGATGGACAATGAAACACAAAGGCGTTTGAGCGCACGCGACGCATTCGAGTCGGCGCTGATCGCCGCAGCATTCTCGCAGCGCCGCGTTGAACCCCGCGCCGTGCATGCCGGCATCCTGGCCCGCGCCGCCGTCCCGGAATTCACGGGCGAAATACGTCGCTCCACCGCCGCGTTTCAGAACGCTCAGCTGATCGCTGTCAGCGTTACGCGCGAACAGGCCGCGCTGGTCGAGGCGCAGCAAGCCATCGACGCCGAGCGCGCACAACTGACGACTTTGGTGCAGCGCCGCCACGTCGTGGCCGCCTCGCTCACTCAGCAGGCCAGCAGCGCGGAACGGCGCGCGCGCCAGCTGGCGGCACAAGCACAAACGCTGCGCGAGTTGGCGGCGCGGGTACAGCGCCCGACTCCGCGCGGCGCCAGATCGGAACCCGCCGTTATCCCGGCATCCTGGGTCATGCCGGCCTCCGGCAGCGTCGTACGCCAGTTTGGCGCACGCGATCGCAACGGCCCCGCTTCACAAGGTGCGGTTCTGCAAACGCGCAGCGGCGCACAAGTCGTGTCACCAGGCTCGGGGCAGGTCGCCTACGCCGGACTGTTTCGCAGCTACGGCCAAGTCTTGATCCTGAACCTCGAGGGTGGTTACGTGCTGGTCCTCACCGGCATGGACTCTGTCAACGCCCGTGTCGGTGAATCGGTGCAGGCGGGGCAGCCTGTTGGTGAAATGCCCAGTTCAGCCACGCAGCCGCCGGAATTGTATGTAGAAGTGAGACGGCAAGGCCGTCCGATCGACCCAGGGCGATGGCTCTCCACGCGGGGGCGACGGGCAGATCGAGACGTCCGAGCAGGCTAGAATTTTCGTTAGCGAGCGAACCGCCCGAGGGCGTGGGGAGTACGAGCGATGCGCATAGCGTGGTTGGCGGCGCCGGTTGCAGGTGCTGCGCTCTTGGTTGGCGCCTTGGCTTGGTCCGCGCCCCAGGAACATCGCGGCAATCTCTATCCTCAGCTCGAGTTGTTCTCCGACATCGTGACGTTGGTCGAACGGGACTACGTGACGCCCATCGACGAAAGAACAGCGATGGAGGGCGCCATCAACGGCATGCTCGCTTCGCTCGACCCACACTCCTCATACATGAACGCCCAAGAGTTCGCCGACTTCCGCACGCAAATGGACGGCGCCTATGGAGGTCTGGGCCTTGAGGTGACGGTCGACGACGGCCTCGTGCGCGTGGTCTCCCCAATTGACGACACGCCAGCCGCACACGCGGGCATCCGGGCCGGAGACTACATCACCGCAATAAACGGGGAGAGCATCGTTGGGTTATCGCTCAACGACGCAGTACAGCGCATGCGCGGTCAGGCCGGCACCTCACTGGTGCTGACAATCGCGCGTGAAGGCGAGGATCCGCACGACGTAACGCTGCGCCGTGAGGTGATCAACGTCATTCCAGTGCGTGCGCGCATGGATGGAGACATCGGAATCATTCGGATTTCCACGTTCAACAATAGAACGATGGAAGGCTTACTGAGCGGCATCAACACAGTGAGGGCGGGTGCGCACGGGACTCTGCGTGGCGTGGTCCTCGACCTGCGGGACAATCCAGGCGGCGCGCTCGACCAGGCTGTCGATGTGTCGCAAGCGTTTCTCGACGGCGGGGAAGTCGTTTCCGTCCGCGGCCGAGCGCCCGAAAACATTCAGCGCTATAATGCCGACCGCGGCGACATGCTGCAAAATGTACCAATCGTCGTGCTGATCAACGGCGGCAGTGCATCGGCATCGGAAATCGTCGCGGGCGCACTGAAGGATCATAACCGGGCGCTGGTTGTGGGCACGACTTCATTCGGCAAGGGCTCGGTGCAAACGGTTATCCCCTTGCAAGGCGGCCGCGAAGGCGCACTGCGTCTCACGACGGCGCGCTACTACACGCCGTCTGGTCGTTCGATCCAAGGTCAAGGCATCGCGCCAGACATGGAAGTGGCAGCGCGCCGGGTCGATGTAAGTCACTTGCAGCGGCTGGGAATTAGCGAGGCCGATCTGCCAAACGCGCTGCAAAACGAGAACGGCGGCAATCACCGTTCCGCGCTGCATGTGCCGGCCGACCAACCACCGGCGAACTGGAACGCGAATGACGATTATCAGCTGCGGCGCGCCGAAGAGTTCTTGCGCCAAGGCGCTGTCGCCCAACGTCTCGCGCAGCGCGCTGGCTAGTCTCGTGCGTTAAGACTTTATTAACCGCGGCCGCGTGGCAGGTGCCGCTGTTAGTGACGCATGCACCGAATTCAGCGATGTTTTCGCCTGATGATTCGGTCCGCAAGAGAGCGCGCGCGTGCGCGACTCGCGGCTCACAAAAAGGTCCGCGATGCCGACGCCTAGGCTTCCGAAGCGACGCCTGCCTCAGATCAAAATCAACGCGAAACTCGGCGCGCTTGGCGCCGCCGGTTTGGTCATCGCGGCAGCGTTCGTTTCCATTCAGGTATTTGGCGACCCCTCAGCGGCTGGGCCGCGTGGCGTCGTTTCACTGGCGCCTACCTCCGCCTCCGCCGCCACGGCGCCGCGCATTTCGTTCACCG
>JACQAC010000076.1 GCA_016195245.1 Pseudomonadota bacterium | reverse complement strand
AGGTGAAGCGTGGCGCGCGGCGGGTGGCGCGGCGCGCGCGCAAGGCCTGGCGCCAAGGCAACGACAAGGATGCGCCGGAAGATAGGCGCCACCTTTGGCGCCAGCGCGAGAAGGATCGGCTCTACGCCGCCTCGCTCCTGGGGGCTGCGTGGCCGACACGCCGGCGGCACGGCGCAAGCGCGCGGCTCGTAAAGCTCTTGGGCAAGGAACACGATCTGGCGCTGTTGGCTCAACGCCTGGAACAGTCGCCTTCCCCGGGGGGAGCGGAAGCCGCGGCGCTGAAGGCGCTGCGATCGCGGCGCGAACAGCTGGTGAAACGGGCGCGGCGGGCAGCGGAGCAATTGCATGAAGGGCGCGCCTGAAGCGCAACACTTTCTCGGACGCGAGAGGAAAATTCACATATATTCAGTGCGTTGACTTGTGCGCAGGCTGGCCGCCCGGCCTCGCCGGACAGCTCTTGCAGGCCTTCCATCCTGATTTGACCATGCCGCAGGTCACTTGAAGCGCTAGGCAGGGCGTTCATTTCAGAGCGCTGCATGGCCCTTATTGTCTTCCTCGCCTTCCAACTCTTCGCGCTGGTGATCGGCGGCGCGCTGCTGTGGTCGCGCACCGAACGGCAAGCGCGCGAAATCGCGTCCCTGCGCCAAGCGTTGGAGCTGCTGAAGGCGGGCGCAATGCCTCCCGCGCGACCGGTCGCGAAGCCGCGAGCCAATGTTGTAGCCATTCCGGGCCGGGCGTCCGTGCTCAGCACGGTCAGCCGAGATGCGGCGCCGCCCAGTCCCGCCTCCTCGCGCTGGAGGCTTTCCTTGCCGGCGCCGATTGCCAAAGCGATCGTGCCCATTCCACCGGCGACCGCGCGCGGCACGGCGCTTGGGCTGGCGTCAAGCCTGCCGGCGCTGGCGCTGTTCTTTGCGTCCAACCACGCGCTGGTGGTGGCCTGTGGGCTCAGCATCGCGGCCGGCATGATGCTGCTGGCGTTCAACCCGTCCTTGCGCAGTGCGGCTTGGGCTAGCGTGTTCACCGGCGGTGCCTGGGCGCTCATCGGTTTCGCGATGCAAGTCGCGCATGCGCAGCCGTTGACCTATTGCATCGCGCTGATGTTGCCGGCGGCCGCAGGCTTGGCCTACGCGCTGCTGCGCGAGCCGACGCCGGGCGCCACCTTGGCGCTAATCATGAGCAGCGCAGCGCTGGCGCTGGGTAGCCAGATCGGCATGGTCGGCGAACCAGGGGTGGCGTTCGCCATGATCGTATCGCTTGCGGCAATCGCCGGCGCGACGTCGCTGCGGGCGGAAAGCATTCACCTCGCCGCTTTCGTCGCGACCTTGATCGGGCTGTTCGTTCTGAGCGGGCAAGAGAGCGCCGCGATCTGGTTCACGCCAGTGACAGCATGGGCAGGCGCCTTGTTCCTGGGGATCGCCGCGGTGCGCGTGCCGCGTTTGGGTGCACGTGGCGTCGCACTTGCTGGCACAGGCGCTCTGGCGCCGCTGTTGGCGATCGCGGCGTTGAACGCTTCACATCAGGGCCTTGCGGATCCGCGCGCGGCGGGCGCGGCGTTCTTGGGTCTGGCGGCTCTGCTGGGCGGCCTGATCACGCTCACCACGCAATGGCGCGGGCGCGGCGTCTCGGCCATGAAGCTCACGCTTTGGGTGCTGGCGTGCGCCGGCTTTGCGAGCGCGGTCACTGGTGTCTTCTTCGCACTGCCGGCGCCACTTGCGGCGACGGCGTTTGCGGCAATTGCGTGCGGTCTTGCCGTCATAGACCGGCGCTTCACAAGTTCGGCCTGGCGCACCTTTGCCTGCATCGCTTCGATCTTTGCGTTGTTTGAGGCTCTTTCCAGCATTGCGTTGGTATTGCGCGAGTCACCGGCTTGGGACGGGCGCTTGGTTGTTGCCTTCGGGCTCGCCATACCGTCAGCGCTCACCGGAAGCGCAGCGTTGCTCGCGCATCGCAGCGGCGCCGCCTTCACCGCATCTCTGTGCAAAGTGGCTTCAGTCATGTTGAGCGTTCTGACCGCTGACGTGCTGCTGCGTCTCATTTTTTCCAACGGCGCCCCTTTGATGCAACCGATCGGGTTTGTGGAAGCAGGCTTTCACGTCGCGGCTTGGCTGATGCTGGCGTTGTTTGTCGCCGCACGCGCCAGCAGACGCGACGCGACCGCAGTGCGCACCAACACGGCAATGCTTCTCGGCGCCGCCGCACTCGTCACGAGCGCGCTGATCGCCGTGCTCTGGCTGACGCCCTATTGGGAAACCATGCCGCCAGCGCGCGCGCCTTGGGCGGCGCTGCATTTCAATGGCTTGGGTTTCATAGCACCGGCGCTGCTTTTCTGGGCACACTGGGTGTTCTGGCGCGCGCGCGGCTCCAATGTGCGCACACGCATCGCCCTGGGTGCGGCCGCCATCCTATCCGCATGCTTCATCACACTGGAGGCAATGCATCCCAGGGATGCGGTGGCGTCGCCTGATACGCTGAGCGCGCTGATCGGCGCTCTCTCGTTTGCTGCGGCGATCGTTGTTAATTTCGCACCGGGCGTCACCGCTGGCGCGCGCCGCCGCTCATACCTCCAGGAAGATTTCCATGCTGACCGGAGCAGCGAGAAGCGGCGTCAGGCGCGGTAGCATCCTGTTGAAATGCGGGGTCTCGGCGTGGCGCTGAAACGCGCGCCAATCGACGAAACGCGCATGCACAACAAAGTGCCGATGCGAACCCATCTGGCGGGTAAGCAGGTAGGACGTGCAGTCGGGCTCGTCGAGATCGACGGCGAAGGCTAGATCCTTCAACAGGCGTTCGACCTCGGCCTCGGCGCCTTCGGACGCTTCTCCGCGGACGGTCACGCACACAGCACGCTTGGACGGCGCGTGCGCGCGCTTGAACTTAATGGGTTCGGCCCACATTCCAACACCCTGCCGCCGCCCCCCGGCGGCGCCTCAGCCCGTGAGGGTGATGTTAGTGTGGGATTTTTGAAAAGCGCAACCGCGCTGCTCAGCTGCCCCAGCAGCCGTAGGCCACTTCCTTCATCTTCACGGCGCTGCCATCGGAGAGAACATGGTTGCGGTTGTTGACGGTGATCGTGATGTGATCGGTCGGCTGCACGCCGGCGAGGATTGGCGGGCGCTGCGGCAGATTAATTGTGAGCGCGTCTTGACGGCCATTGCGCACGACGTGACTCGGCACGTTGACAGTCATGTTGCCAATGCCGACGCCCGAGGTGCGGGCGCGGCGGCCGTCTCCAGCGAGCGTGAAGTCTGAGAGGATGATGTCGCCGGTGGGCGGGCGGCATTGGATCATCGCCGTGACGCGACCGTGATTGTCGGTTTCGGTCGCGGTGACGACGCCGTCTGTATAGGAATTGGTCCAAGTTGACGTGGATTGCGCGGCGCTGACGCCAGGCGTCGCCAAAGTTGCAATGCAAAGAACCACGGCGATCTGCATCCGCATCGTGTTCCACTCCCGGTGAATCTATCCCGGGCGGCTCTTAGCAGGGCTGGCGGGCCGATGCGACGGGCAAACGCCGTTGCGAATGCGTAATCATCAGCGCAGTAGCTGCTGGCCCTGCTCCAATTCCAGCAGGAATTGTTTGGTTTCCATGCCGCCGCCGAAGCCGGTGAGGCTGCCATTGGCCCCGATGACGCGGTGGCATGGAATGATGATGGGGATCGGGTTGCGGCCGTTCGCGGCGCCTATGGCGCGCACCGCTTTGGGTTTGCCGATGGCGCGCGCCTGGTCGCCGTACGAACGGGTGACGCCGTAGGGGATTTTGGTGAGCGCTTTCCACGCGGCTTCTTGGAACGCCGTGCCCTGCGGGCGCACCGGGACTTTGAAGTCCTTCAGCTTGCCGGCGAAGTAAGCGTCGAGCTCCTTCTTGGCCTGTTCGATGATCTTGTCCGTGCCGCGCGGATATTTCGGCGCGGGATATTTGTTGTTCTCGAACTCGAGATAAACGATCGCTTTGCCGTCGGAGACGAGCGTCAGCGTGCCGATTGGACTCTTGTGAGTGGCGCTGATCATTTGCGGAGTTCCTTCTTCGCGGCGCGCCGCCAAAGCCGGATCGCGGCGTAGGCGCGCCAAGGTTTCAGATATTCGAGCGTCTCGTCCTTGCGGCCGAGCGCGTTGATGAGGGCGACATCGGTCGCGGGATAGGCGTCGGGATCGCCGAGTGCGCGCATGGCGACGTACTCGATGGTCCACGGGCCGATGCCGGGAATGTGCGCGAGTGCCGCACGTCCGGAAGCGATGGCGCCGTGCGCGAGCGGGAGTTTACCGTCAGCAGACGCTGCGGCGAGACGATGAAGCGTTTCGGCGCGCTTCGTGGGCAGGCCGATCTTAGCAATCGTTGCGGCGCCGGCGTTGGCGAGCGCGGATGGCTCAGGAAAGGCGCGCTCCAATCCTTCCGGGCCTTTTTCAAGCGTCGCGCCGAATTTCTCGACCAGACGATTGGTGAGCGTGCGCGCGCCGGCGACGGTGACTTGTTGACCGAGGACGGCGCGGATGGCGAGTTCGAAGCCGTCGAGCGCGCCGGGCACGCGCACGCCGGGCTCCCGCTTCACGTCTTTCGCAAGCTCTTTGTCGGTGGCGAGATGGGCGTCGACGGCGGTCATTTCCGCATCGAGATCGAACGCGCCGCGCACATTGGCGACCAGCGGGCGCAAATGCGGCGCAAGATTTTCCGAAAGCGTCAGCATCATCCCCTTCGGTCCCATGCCAACCTCAATCCAACCCAGCGCGTCGCCCCATTTGAGCACGCGCGCGTATGTCTTCGTCCCGCCGCGCTCCACACCCGGCAAAGCGCGTAGCGTGAGAAACTCAAGCATCGGCGCAATATTGTAATCGCCGCGCGGCGACAGACTGACGGTGAACGTTTCGCCGCGCGTGAACTGCTTGCGGCCACGCATCTTGGTGGGCGGCGCGCCGTAGCGATCCTTCATGGTGGCGTTGAACCGGCGCAGACTGCGGAAGCCGGAAGCGAACGCGATCTCAGTGACCGAGAGCGCAGTTTCGTTGAGCAAGCGGCGCGCGGCGAGCAAGCGGCCAGTTTGCGCGATCTCGATGGGGCTGGCGCCGAACTGCGCGTTCATCACGCGGCGTAGGTGCCGCGAAGTGACTCCAAGCTCGTCCGCAAGCGCTTCGAGACCCGTCTCTTCCAGTGCGCCCGCTTCGATGCGTGCGTAAGCAGCGGCGGCCAAACGCGCTGGCGCGTCGATCGGCGCAAGACCCGGCGCGCGTTCGGGCCGGCAGAGCAAGCATGGACGAAACCCCGCGCCTTCGGCGGCGGCGGCGGAAGGCCAAAAAGTACGATTGACGCGCTTGGGAGTCCGCGCGGGGCAGATGCAACGGCAATAAATGCCGGTGGATTTGACACCGACATAGAAGCGCCCGTCGAAACGGCGGTCTTTCGCATCACAGGCCGCGTGGCAGGTGTCGGCGTCGAGGATCATGGGGCAAATATGCGCGCGGACGGGGAGGATGTCTCGCCGGATTCGGACATGCATCCAAGGGCGCCTGTCGCGGCTGCTAACTTCCAGAAATCAGGAGGAAGTAGATGCGGATGCGTTGGATGATCGTTGCAGCGGCGGGTTTGATTACGCTGGCGGCGTGGGGCGGCGTGGCTTTCACGTACTTCTTCCTTCATCCGTCGCTGGCGCTTTTCACGGCGGTGGCGACAGTGGCGGCGCTTTCGCTGGAGGGATTTTTCTGGGTGTGCGCGGCGGTGCTTGGCTGGTCATTCCTGGCAGGCCGGCGCCAAATGCTGATGCGTTGGCGCGACCGCTTATTTCCTAGCCGCGAGCACTGAGGGCCGATCATGGAAAACTGGGCAATTGCGCTTTTCATTTTCGGCGCTGTCACTGTCGGCATGCTCGGCCAAGGCTGGGTGTCGCTCTTGGAGCATCAGCGGCGAACGCAGACACTTGACTTGATCAAGGCGCTGTTGGCCGCAGGCAAGGATCCGCCTCAGCAGCTTTACGATCAACTGACGCAAAGCAATCAGCCCAAGGCGCCCTGGACCGAGGTTGTCGTTTTCTCCGCTCTCTCCTTCGGATTCTGGTTAGCTTTCTTTTATTCCGAAGGCGGACGCCGCACAGCGTTCCTGGTTGTGGCGGCGTCGCTCACCGTCACGGCGATTGGCTGCATCGTTCTCGCGCTCACTCGGCCCGGCGCCCGCAGCTTGACGCGCGACGATGAGCAACAATGAGGAAACGCGGCTCACCGCAGCGGCGCGACGCGGCGAAAGCCGCGCCTTTGCGGCGCTTGTCGACGCCAACCAGCAAGCCGTGCGCGGCTTCTTGCGACGTTTCACCGGCGATGGCTTGGACGGCGACGATCTTGCGCAGGAGGCGTTCGTGACGGCGTGGGCGCGCCTGGATCGCTTCGAAGGAAAGTCCAGCTTCCGCACATGGGTGATCGGCATTGGCTATCGGATTGCGCGTGACGCGCTACGCGCCGGCGTCCGCGCATCGATGCGCGATCGAGCTTGGCTGGAGTCACAACACGACCAGGCCGAAGCGCCGGTTGAAGACAAGATCGCGCTCGCCGATGCGATGGCTGCGCTGCCTGAAGATCAGCGCGCGGCAGTGGCGCTGTGCTTGGGCGAAGGCTTCAGCCATGGCGAAGCGGCGGAGATTCTGGGCATGCCGCTGGGCACTGTGAAGTCGCACGTCACCCGCGGTCGCGCACGCCTGCTGGCAGCGCTGGGAGAGAGCGATGAGTGACGACCGGCTGATGCGAGCGATGCGCGCGAGCGGTGCGCCAGCGCGCGATCCGCGCTTTGCACTCATGGTTCTGGAGCGAACCGAGAAGGATCGCTTCCGGCGCGCGGGCTTGCGGGCGGCGCTGCGCGGCGGCGGTCTGGCGGCGGCTGCGGCCGCCGGGGTCTTCCTGCTCGGCATCTGGGCGAGCGCGCATTCCGCTTCGGTGACGGACGGCGCGATTTGGACCGCAGGGCTGGTGGCCACCGCATGGCTGGCGCGCGGCTTGGCTGGCCGCCTCCGCGCAAGTTGAGCTAAGTTTTGACACCGGCCGTGCCGCTATCTACCGATGGGAGCGGAGGTGACTAATGAAGCGTTTGGTGCTGACCCTTGCCTGCGCCCTGGTCTCGGCGACGGGGTTCGCAAACGCGCAAACGACGGCGCCGCCTCCAGCGCAACGGCCGAACATCGTCGTAGTCGTTGTCGACGATGCGGGCTTCATGGATTTCGGCGCGTATGGCGGCGAAGCACACACGCCCAACATTGATGCGCTGGCGCGACGGGGCGCGCAATTCACGCACTATTACACCTCCCCGCTGTGTGCGCCCTCGCGGGCCATGCTGCTGACGGGCGTCGACAACCATCGCACCGGTGTTGCGACCATCCCAGAAGTGCTGCCGCCGGAACAGCAAGGGCATCGCGGCTACACGATGCATCTGGAGCCGAACGTGCTGACAGTCGCGCAACGGCTGCGCGCGGTTGGCTATCGCACCTACATCACCGGCAAATGGCACCTCGGGCATGGCGCAGGCGATCTGCCGAACGATCACGGCTTCGATCGCTCGTTCGTGCTCGACGCATCGGGCGCGGATAATTGGCAAGACGCGCCGTACATGCCGTACAACAATTACGCGCCGTGGTTCGAGAACGGACAGCCAGCGCATCTGCCGAGCGATTTCTATTCGAGCCGCTTCATCGTCGATCGGATGATCCAGTATTTGGATCAGGATCAGCACACCGCCGCGCCCTTCTTCGCTTATGTGGCGTTTCAAGCGGTGCATATTCCGGTGCAGGCGCCGCGTGAATATACGGCGCACTATCTCAACACCTACACGACGGGCTGGGATGCGCTGCGCGAGGACCGCCGGCGGCGCGCGCAAGCATTGGGCTTTATCCCACAAGGCGCGCCACTCGCGCCAATGCCGCATGGGCTGCTCCGCTGGAGTGCGCAGACGCCGGCCGATCAAGCGCTCTACGCGCGCTCCATGGCGGTGTATGCGGGCATGCTGGAAGCGATGGACGCCAACCTCGGGCGGCTTATCGCATACCTGCAAAGCCACGGACTGGTGGAGAACACCATTTTCGTCGTCACCAGCGACAATGGGCCGGAACCGAGCGATCCGATCCACGAAGTTGGGTTCACGCAATGGATGACGGTGCATGGCTATACACGGCGCGTCGACAATCTGGGCGAGATGCACTCGTACAATTTCATTGGGCCGCAATGGGCGAGCGCGGCGGCCTCGCCTGGCGATCTATTCAAGTTCTATGCGGGCGACGGCGGCATTCATGTGCCGTTGATCGTCGCAGGGCCTGGCGTGCGCGCGGGGCGCGTCGATGCGCGCGCGTTTGTGACGGACATTACGCCGACCTTGCTTCAACGCGCCGGCGCCGGTGCGGCGCCTACAAACGCAGTGGCGCTGACGGGCGTCAGCATGGATGGCGTGTTGACCGGCGCTGCGGCGCAAGTCCGTGACGCGAGTACGCCGTTGGGCGTCGAGGTTTCGGGGAATTCAGCGCTCTTCCGAGGTGACTACAAATTGGTGCGCAACACACCGCGCTTCGGCGACAACGTTTGGCGGCTCTACAACATCGCGAGCGATCCGGGCGAGACACACGACTTGACGCACGCGCAGCCGCAGCTGTTTGCATCGATGATGGCGGACTATCGCGCCTATGCGCGGGCCAATGGGGTCGCTGACATGCCGAGTGGCTACGATCCGCAGCATCAAACCGCGCGCAACGCGCTGATGGCGCAGTTCAGGTACTATTGGTGGGCGTTGTTGATCGCGATGCTCGTGCTGATCAGCGCGCTCTGGTTCGGCGTCCGTCTAGTGGGGCGCACTTTGCGGCGCGGGTGAACGCGGCGCGCGCAACGTTTCGAGATAGACGTAAACATCGTCGATGTGACCGGTCTCGACGATGAAGTCCGGCATTTGTTGGTGAGTTGAGCGCAGCCAAGCGCCGAGCGCCATGCGTGTGAAGCCGGGCGTGTTCGCGACTTCTCGGAAGGTGGGCGCGTCGAGGTTGGGCGATTGATCGGACGGGCCGCCGTTTACCGCGTGGCAGGCGGCGCAATGATCTTGGGCGTAGGTGCGGCCGCGCGCGGGGTCGCCATTCTCATCGGCGAACGCGCCATGGGGCGCGGTGGTGCATGCGGTGGCGAGCAGCACGCTCAGGAAGCAGATAAAGTTGCGGAGAGACGGCATAGGCAATGCTCCTATCTCAAGGAGGCTCGTCTCGCCGCGCGCCCGCATTGATCGTGCGCAAACGGCGCCGGCTTACCAGCGACCGCAGGCTCTGTTCCATGCCCAGAGCACATAGGCAGAGACATGATAGCCGGCGGCGCCAATCCAGCTGAAAGGCGCGATCTGCATCAGGCGGCCGAATGGTCTGTAGGGCGGAGTCACGGCCCAGGCGAGCGCAACAGCAGGCATGCCAGCGAGCACGCGGCCGTTGGCGTCGATCGCGTGCATTTTCAGACGGACTTGATCAAGAGTGACGCCGGCGCGGCGAAGCGCATCGGCGTCTTGCGAGACATCGGTGAGAACAACGTTTGCTTTGGTCAGCGCTGCGCGCTTCTCAAGCTCGCACCGCGCCCGCATGGCACACCGGGCAGACGGCGTTGTAGAGAATCTCTACGCGACCCATGCAGGTAGGCTCGCGCTTCCGCGGCTGACTCGCAATGGGACGCGCCGCCGCGCGCTAAGCCGCCGCTTTTTGCTCCAGCGCGATGTAGCGCTTCAGGTGATAGTCGACGTTGCCGAAGGTGGAGTCGATCATGGTGACGCGCTTGAAGTAGTGGCCAACGCGCATTTCGTCGGTGACGCCCATGCCGCCGTGGACTTGCACGGCGTTCTGGCCGACAAAGCGGCCCTGTTTGCCGATGGCGACCTTGGCGCCAGCGACCGCTTTGGCGCGCTCGGCGTCGCTTTCGCTGAGCTTGATGGTGGCGCGCAACGCCATCGAGACGCTTTCTTCCGTCGCCATGAACATGTCGACCAAGCGGTGCTGGATGACTTGGAATTCGGCGATAGCGCGTCCGAATTGCTTGCGCTGCTTGGCGTACTCTTGGGTCGAGGACGTCATCATGCGCATGCAGCCGACGGCTTCGTGGCAATAGGCGGTGTTGGCTTCGTCAATGATGCGTTCGATGATGGGCAGAGCGCCATCAGCTGCGCCGATTAGGGCGTCCGCGCCGACCGAGACGTTTTCGAAATAGACT
The DNA here is from genome assembly GCA_016195245.1 of Pseudomonadota bacterium. Taxonomy (GTDB): domain Bacteria; phylum Pseudomonadota; class Alphaproteobacteria; order Caulobacterales; family Aquidulcibacteraceae; genus Vitreimonas. The sequence goes on along the minus strand of JACQAC010000076.1, from coordinate 10,716 downwards.
TCCGACGCGCGGGTGTCGTCCATGGTCGGGTAGTCGCGGCGGGTGACGCCCTTGGCGTTGGTCGGTACGAGGAAAAGCGAGATGCCCTTGGCGTCGCGCTGACCGCCGGCGGTGCGGGCGCTGACCAGCAGATGATCGGCTTGCGGGCCGCCGAGCACGACAGATTTCTGGCCGTTCAGCACGTAGCCGGCCCCATCCTTCTTCGCGGTGGTGGAGACATCGTTGAGCGACCAGCGGCTTTTCGGCTCCGCTTGCGCGAAGGCGATGACGCGCTCACCGCTGGCGATGGCGTTCAGGTGCTGATCTTTCTGCGCGGCGCTGCCGGCATACGCGAGCGCGCCGCCGCCGAGGACCACGGTGGGGACGTAGGGCTCAACCACGAGCGCCTTGCCGAACTCCTCGGCGACGACTGCGACATCGATGGGGCCGCCGCCGAGGCCACCGAACGCTTCCGGCAGCGGCGCTGCCAGCAAGCCGAGCTCCGCGAATGTGGCCCAGTTTTTCTTCCAGGCGTTTTCGTCGGCGAGTGCTGCTTTGCGCTTGTCGAAATCATATTGCTGCGTGGCCCACTTGGAGAGCGAGTCACGAAGCGCGTTTTGCTCGTCGGTGTAATCGAAGTTCATTGAGCACCTTTGTCGCGAACGCTGCGCTCTCTCATCATTGCTATCGCCTCCGCGACCCCCAGGCACAACACCGCGCCAATAACCGCCGGGACGAGAGAAAGCACATATATCTCCGAAACGGTGAAACTTCCGCGGACATCGGAAGGTCGCACGAGCAGCGCATTGGCGATGATGGCCAGCGCGCTTATCCGAAGCGCCCAAATGAGCGCGAACCGGTAAGCGGCCATCACAGCCCCAACACCATCTTGGCGATGATGTTGCGTTGGATCTCGTTTGAGCCGCCGTAGATCGAGGCTTTGCGCCAGTTGAAATAGACCGGCGCAGCGGCGCGGGCGTAGTCGGGGCCGATGGCGAACTCGTTGCCGCCGGGCAGATCGCGCACGTAAGGTTGCGCGTAATTGCCGACGGCTTCGAGCGTCAGCTCCGTCAAGCGCTGTTGGATTTCGGTGCCTTTGATCTTCAGAAGCGAGCTTTCGGGCCCTGGCCCCTTACCTGCGTGCTCGCGTGCGAGCACGCGCAGCTCAGTCATCTCCAGAGCGGAGAGATCAATTTCGAGTTCGGCGAGCTTGCGCTGGAAGTCCTCGTCCTCGATCAGCGGCTTGCCCTCATCGCCGATCTCGCTCCTGGCAATCGACTTCAGGCGTTCGACATTGCGCTTGGAGCGAGCGACGCCGGCGATGCCGGCGCGCTCATGCGCGAGCAGGAATTTGGCGCAGGTCCAGCCCTTGTTTTCTTCGTAGATGCGCTGATCGACCGGCACTTTCACGTCTTGCAGGAAAACGTCGTTCACCTCGTAGCCGCCATCGAGCAGCTTGATCGGGCGAACGCTGACGCCGGGCGACTTCATGTCGATGAGCAGGAAGGAAATGCCCTCTTGCGGTTTGGCGTTCGGGTCGGTGCGAACGAGGAAGAAACCCCAGTCGGCATATTGGCCAAGCGTGGTCCAGGTTTTCTGGCCGTTGACGATATAGAAATCGCCTTCGCGGACGGCTTTCGTTTTGAGTGACGCGAGATCGGACCCGGCGCCGGGTTCGCTATAGCCCTGCGCCCACCACACCTCGCCTTTGAGGATGCCGGGAAGAAAGCGCTCCTTCTGCGCGGGTGTTCCGAACGTGTAGATGACGGGGCCGACCATGGAGACGCCGAACGGCAACGGCGGGATGGTCTCGGCGCGGGCGTTCTCCTCAAGCCAGATGTAGCGCTGCGTCGCTGTCCAACCAGTGCCGCCATATTCTTTCGGCCACGCTGGCGCCGACCAACCCTTCTTGCCGAGGATTTGGTGCCAGGCGAGGAAGTCCTCCTTCGACAAATCCTCGCGCAGCACGCGGCCCTTCAAGTGCGGAGGATAATTCGCCTCGATAAACGCGCGCACTTCATTGCGAAACGCGATGTCTTCCGGCGAAAATTCGAGATCCATGACGCGCGCCCTGTTCGCGCGCCAAAATCATGCGCGCGCGAGCGACTATAGAGCGCCGCGTGGGCCTATCAACTCGGCGTCGGGAATGTGCTTGCCGCTACGGCGCCGCTGTGCATCGTTGTGCGCGGTCTGAGGGGGCGGCGGCATGCGCGTCGTCTGGTGCGCGGTTACTTGGGGCGCCACGGGTTGGGTGCTTGAGGTAATGCACTCGCCACGGCGGGCGTTGCCGGTTTGGCAATCGCGTGTCTCAGGCGTTGCGCCGGCGTTGGCCACCGCTGGAAGCAGCGTGACAACCGCCACCAAGGGAAAGAACCAAGCCTTCATATCACCCTCTCCCGCTCGTTATACGCCCGCGCCGATCACCCATGGCATCAGCACTCCGTGATGCGCCACATGCCTGGGCCGCGGCTGGCTCTCCCATGCTCACGGCGGCGCCGATGGCTTGGGCCTGTTCGCGCGCCAGGGCCACGACCGCAACTGGCTGCTTGCCGGCTTCGGCGTTCAAACGCCAGCGAGCCGCACCCAGCGCGGCCGCAGGCGCGGCGGCGTTTTCATAGGCGACACATCGAACGGCGCTCAAGAATTCAGCGCTGCTCATCTGCGGCCCCGTGGCACTCACCGCTAGAGGCACGCCAACCACGCTGGCGATCACCGTGGCCGCGACTGCAAAACGCATGATGACCGATCTCCCTTCACATGACGTCAGAGATGCCGGGCCGCCGACACCTGGATGCGCCGGCTTCGGTGAACATTGATCAATGTGATCCTGCGGCCGCCCTTCAGCATCCCCGTCTGTGACGGATTCCCAATTGTCGAGATGAAGAGGCCGTTCCCCCGAAAACCACAGCATTTCCTTTGCTTACGCGTCGGTAGCAACTACTACACTATGCGGTCTTGGCGGTGGTAGCTTGCGCGCCCAGTCAATCTGAGCATGCTTCCACCAAGATGACGGATCTCGGCCCCATTTCCACGCCCTGCATCAAAGTATGCATGGTCAGCGGCAAGAGCGGCTTGTGTGTGGGCTGTGGCCGCACGCTCGCCGAGATTGCCGGCTGGGGAGCGCTCGATGAGGGGCGCCGGCGACGCATCATGGCTGACTTGCCGGATCGTTTGGCCAAGGCCGAGGCGGCGCCATAGTGGAGGGCTGGGGATATGTCGCGTGGGCGGCGATGGCGCTGCTTCTCATCGGCACGGGCGTGGCGCGCGCGGAGCGGCAGAGATCGGCCCAGTCCGGAGCTCCCGGCGTACTCACCTCGGCGATAATTTGGCTCGGCGTGATCGCGTTCGTGGTCTTGATCTACCAGAGCCTGACCTTCTGGACGAATCTGGGCGCGCTGTTTCGCTAGGGCAAAGCCTCCACCGCGGCCGGCGAGGAAACCGCGGCGAGCGCTGCATGCACCACCTCGACACCCGCGCCCGCGCGTACCGCGCCCTCCGACAAGATGCGCCGCCAAGCCCGCCCGTTGGGCTGGGCGTTGAACAGTCCGAGTATGTGACGCGTCATCGCATGCAACGGCGCGCCCCGTGCAAGCATGGTCTCAATGTAGGGTGTGTAGCGTTCGATGGCCGCGACACGCGAGGCGGATGGCGGTTTGGCGCCAAACACGCGCGAGTCGACCTCCAATAGCGTCGCTGGATTTTGATAGGCGGCCCGCCCAAGCATGGCGCCGTCAAGACCGGCGCTTTCCGCGAGGGCGTGTGCGACGTCGCGCAGACCTCCGTTCAAGACGATCTGAAGCTCAGGACGCTCTCGCTTGAGAGAGCGCACCAAATCGTAATCCAGTGGCGGAACATCACGATTTTCCTTGGGCGAAAGACCGCTCAGCCAAGCTTTGCGTGCATGTACGATGAAGGTGCGACAGCCTCGTGCCGCGGCGAGGTCGACGAGCGTGAAAAGCGACTCCCGCGAGTCTTGTTCGTCAACGCCGATCCGGCACTTTATCGTAACCTCGACCTTGGGCGCCGCGTCCTGTGCCGCGGTCCAGAGCTCCGCCACAAGCTCCGGCTCGCGCATCAGACAGGCGCCAAAACGACCGGCCTGCACGCGGTCCGATGGGCAGCCAATGTTCAGATTGATCTCGTCGTAGCCCATAGTGGCGCCGATGCAGGCCGCGGCGGCGATCTTCGCGGGGTCGCTTCCTCCAAGCTGGAGAACGACCGGATGTTCTATCTCCGAAAAACCAAGCAAGCGTCCGCGGTTGCCGTGAACAATGGCGTCCGCAGTCAGCATCTCGGTGTAGAGCAGCGCGTGGCGCGTCAGCGCGCGGTGGAACGCCCGGCAATGCCGGTCCGTCCAATCCATCATGGGGGCGACGCAAAACCTGTGCGACTGAGAACTCGACATAGTTCGTGTTACTTTCAGCCGCGAAGCAACGCGAGTCTTTGCCCGCCGTAGGGCAAATGACAAGGCGGCGGCGCGTGCATGCATCTTACTCAGACAACGGCGTCACGGTCCGCGACCAAGTCCGCGAGCCGCTCGGCCGCCGACAAGAACTCTTGCTTGAACTGCTGCACGACGGCGCCTGCCGAAATTGAGGTGTTCATCAGCCCGACGCCCTGTCCAACCCAGTAGGTGGCGAGTTGAGCGGCGCCGGGATGTCCCGCTTGGCTGAGCTTATCAACCAACCGCAAAGCGGGTTCCGATACGAAAGACTGAAGCGGCATCGGTAACGGGCGGGGAGCGGCGCTGGTTTCCCAAGCATCCGTCCAAGGCGAGCGCAATTGACGGGAGGGCTTCCCCGTGCGCGAGCGCGAACGCACGGTGTCGCGCGACGTTGCGGCCAACATCTTGGCCTTCACCACGGGGCTCGTCTCCGACTCCGGCGTCGTCAGCCAAACCGAACCGCACCACGCGCCTGCTGCTCCCATCGCCATGACCGCAGCCATCTGAGCCCCGGTGACAATGCCTCCCGCAGCGAGCACAGGCGTGTTGGCGCCCATCGCCTGCAATGCTTGTACAACTTCAGGAACCAGGACCAGCGTCGACACCTCGCCGCAATGACCACCGGCCTCCGTGCCAGCGACGATCAGAATATCGACGCCCACCGCCGCCTGGGCCACGGCGTGCTCTTTTGCGCCGACGAGCGCGGCCACAGCGACACCGTGCTTTCGTCCCATCTCCATCATAATGGGCGGTAGGGCTTGCCGTTTACGTGGGCGTCGAGCCAGACGAGTTCTTCCTCCAGCCGCTCCGGAGACAGCGCCACCGCGCCGAGAACACCCATGCCGCCGGCCTTTGAAACGGCCGCGACCACGTCGCGGCTGTGTGAGAAGGCAAACAATGGAAACTCGATGCCTAGCCTCTTGCAGAATCGTGTGTTCATCATGGTGAGCCTTTGGGAGCGGGCATCGCCGCGAAGCCGATCATAACTGACAGCGAGGATGCGAGAAGCTCCTGCCCCAACGTGAAAGGTCGGGCAGTGGTCAATAGTGAGAGCAGGATGCCGGTGATTGTCGGCGTGGGCGAAATCAACGACCGTCCTGAAAACGACGCCGATGGCCTTAATTCGTTCGACCTGATGAAGGCGGCGCTAGAGGCCGCGGATCGAGACGCTGGCGGGGGCTGGCTCGCGAAACTGGATTCGCTTGGCGTAGTGGCTCAACTTTCCTTCCCCAATCTTGGCGACGTCTCAGGGCCGTTGGCAGCCGCGCTTGGCACGGCGCCGCGCCTTTGCCGGCAAACGCCTTACCCGAGCGGTGACAGTCCAATCCTCTTGTTGAACGAGGCGGCAAACCGCATAGCCGCCGGTGAAATCGAAATCGCGGCCATTGCCGGCGGTGAGGCATTGAGAACTGCTGCGCGGCGCGTCAAGGCGCATGGTACCGAGGCGTCGGGGGATGCGGTGCGCGAAGCGGCGGCGCGCGGGGCAAGACCGCTGCGCCAACGCTATGGGATTGTCGCGCCGGTCGATGTCTATCCGCTCTATGAAAATGCGTGCCGCGCGGCGTGGGGCCAAAGCTTGACGCAGGCACAGCAAGAGACAGCGCAAATCTGGTCACGGTTTTCGCAGGTAGCAGCCAACAACCCCAGTGCCTGGCTGCGCCGCGCACTCTCGCCAGACGACATTCTCGCGCCCTCGCAGGACAATCGCCCCATCGCGTTCCCCTACACGAAGCTGATGGTCGCCAATGCGTCGGTGAACCAGGGCGCAGGCTTCATCGTCACAAGTTTCGCCAAGGCGAAGGCGATCGGCGTGCGCGACGAGCGCTTGATCTTTGTCGGCGCTGGCGCGGCTGCGCGCGAGCCTGGCGATATTCTCGCTCGCGATGGCTATGACCGCTCGCCCAGCATGGAGATCGTCCTCCGGCGCGCGCTGACGTTCAACACCATCAGCGCCAGGGATCTCGATTGCGTGGAGCTGTATTCGTGTTTCCCCTGCATACCAAAGCTTGCGCGGCGTGCGCTTGATTGGCCGGTGGAGCGGCCCGCAAGCGTGTGCGGCGGTCTCACTTTTTGCGGAGGCCCGGTCGGCAACTACATGAGCCACGCCACCGCTGCGATGGTGCGACGCCTCAGAATGGAAGGCCGCTACGGCCTTCTCTATGCCAATGGCGGCTTTGCTACGACCAATCATGCGATCGTCTTGTCGCGCGAACCTCGCAACATTTCGATGCGTGATCCCGACGTGCAAGCCGAAGCCGATGCGCTGCGCGGTCCAATTCCGATGCTGCTGGAAGACTATGCTGGTCCTGCAAGGATCGAGACCTACACAGTGTTCTACGACCGCACCGGTGCTGCAACGTTTGGCGTGGTTATCGGACGCACGCCCAACGACGCTCGCGTCATATGCAGGATTTCAGGCGTCAGCACCGCAGCGAACTGCTCCGCGCGCTCATGGCAGGCCCAGTGTCCCGCGCCCTTCTCGACGTGCAGCGGGACGCGACGCGCGCGCGCGAAGCGCTCCGCGACTGTGAGATCGACGAAGGGGTCGACTTCACCCCAAAACACCTGCCCGCGAGCAGGCAGCCTCACAAGATCATCGACCCAGGCGCCTTCAAACTTCAAACCATGAGCCGAGCGATAGAGTCTAAGAATCGACTGCCGCATCGCCCTGTCGACGTGTGGCGTTTCTTCCGCCGCCAGCGCGGCGGGCATGCCGCCGGAGATCAACCCCCGCTCCAACCGTTTCTTGTCGCGCATCGCCAGCATCGTGAGTTCGCCGAGCATTGGCGTCGCCCACGCCCGCGCGGTTCGATGTCCTCTGTAGTCTGCATCAATAACTGCATTGGCCACGCACCAGCTCGCCACCAGGTCGGGGCGCAGGCTGGCAGCGCGCAGGACCAGCAACGCACCCCAATCATGTCCAACAAGGTGCGCGGGCTCGCCAAGCTCTTGCAGAACTTCAATCAGCCAGGTGGCGTAGGCATCCTTGGTTGCGTTAAAGCCCGGCGGAATCGCGCCGCCAAAGCCCGGCAAGGACGGTGTCACGCAACCGGTTGGACTGACACCAATCGCCGAAATCAACGGACGCCAAAGCGCGGGCGTGTCGGGAACACCATGCACAAATACGATCATCGTGCTTCATCGCTCCGATCGACTGCCCTCAAAGCAAAGTGAGCAGCCGACACGCACGCAGCGAATGCTGCCTGCCCTTATTCAATCCATAAGACGTTGCGCCAAGTACATATACTCGAGCGCGCGCCGCCGCCCCGCTTCACGCAAGTTGGCCGTGGCTTGGTGACCACCGTCGGTATTTTCGTAGTACAAGAACGGGATACCCAGCTCTTCCAGCCGCGCAGCGTACTTTCGCGCATGGCCAGGGTGGACGCGATCGTCTTTCGTTGACGTGTAGATGAACACCAACGGAAAATCGTCGCGATGCCGCAGATTTTGGTAGGGAGAAATCTGCTCGAGGAAAGCGCGCTCTTCCGGAACCGAGGGCGAGCCATATTCGCCAACCCATGAAGCGCCAGCGAGCATTTGATCGTAGCGCAACATGTCGATCAGCGGCGAGCCGACGACGGCGGCATGCACCATCTCGGGGTGCTGGTTGAGCATGACGCCCATCAGCAAGCCCCCATTGGAGCGGCCGGAGATACCCAGATGACGCGGATCGGTGATGTGACGGGCGACCAAGTTTCGCTCAACCGCGTAGAAGTCGTCGTAGATCACCTGGCGATGCGTCTTGAGCCCCGCGTCATGCCAGGCCGGACCAAACTCGCCGCCGCCGCGGATATTGGCGAGCACGTAAACCCCGCCCTGATCCAGCCAAAGGCGACCGATGTAGCCGGAATAGCTCGGCGTTTGCGAAAGCTGGAAACCGCCATATGCATAGAGAAGCGTCGGGTTCTGACCGTTCAGCTGCATGTCACGGCGATGGACGACGAAATACGGCACATGCGTGTCGTCGCGGCTGACCGCTTCGAATTGCTCGACGACATAAGGGGTGGCGTCGAATTGCGCCGTCAGGGCGCGAACGTTGCGCGCGGTCGCAGCCTTATCGTCCAGCGAATAGAGCGTTTGCGGCGTCAGAAAATCCTCGTACGTCGCGAATGCATGTGAATCACGAGAGTCGGCACTGACGATATTGATGACGCCGGTCTGGGGAAGAGCGACTGGCGCGCCGCTCCATGCATTGCCGTTGAGCGCGAACCTTTGCAACCTACCTCGGACATTGTCGAAGCCGGCGACCAGCACGGCATCGCGCGTGATCGCCACGCCTTCGATCGACTGTCGCGGACCCGGCGTATAGATTTCCTCGATCGTTGGCGCCGCGCGGGTGGCTGTGTTGAGGGGAATGGCGACCAACTCGCCATTTGCGTAGGTGTGACCGGCGATCCGCCATTCCTGCAGCAGGGTCACGATCAACCGGCCGCGATAAAGACCGTTGAAGTTTGCCTTGCGCGGCAGAGTCAGTTCGCGCGGACCAGACGCGGTCATCACCTGGATCGTGCTTTCGAAGAAAGTCACGTTGTGGTCGATGAAGACGTGATGCGAGCCGTCGGTGTCGGTGACATCGAACGGTGTGATGCCAACATCGCTCTGTGCCCCGCGCACATAATCTTGCGCCGATGACAGCGGTGTTCCGCGCCGCCAACGTCTTAGGATAAACGGGTATCCCGAAGGCGTCAGCGAGCCCTCGCCCCAGTTGGTGGCCACAAGCAGCGTATCGTGGTCAATCCAGGTCATTCGCGACTTCGCTTCGGGAATGACGAAGCCGTTGGCGACAAAACTGCGTGAGGCGATGTCAAACTCGCGGCGCGTTATGGCGTCAAGGCCGCCATTGGAAAGCGATACCATGCAGCGAGCGCCAGAAGGGTCGCAGTCCGCGCCTTCCCAAACCCAATTTGCATGTTCCGTGCTGGCCAGCGCATCAACGTCGAGCAGGGTCTGCCATTCAGGATCGCCGGCGGCGTAGCTCGCAACAGTGGCGCGGCGCCAAATACCGCGCACGTGGCTCTCGTCTTGCCAGAAATTGTAGAGATATCCGTGCTGGATACCGCCGAGCGGCAAGCGGTCGCGGTTTTGCGCGACCTGCAGCGCCGATTGCAACAGTGCAGGATAGCGGCGGTCATTTTCCAGGACGGGAAGCGAACGCGCATTTTCGCGATGCACCCAATCCATCGAACGCTGGCCATCAACGTCCTCAAGCCACAAGAATGGGTCGGCGACGGCCGCAGGCGTCACTTGCTGCGCGGATGCTGTGTTCTGCGTCATGGTATGGCCCGCCGCCAAAGTCATTGCCAAGGCGACAAACGACTGCTTGAAGATTCTTAGACTCCGCACGTCGGCTCCCCCAGTTTCGGCTCGTCCTAGAGACATGTTGGCTGACCCGCAATTGGAACCAGCCCAAGCCCCAGCGCTTCACGCCATGGGCCCCTGTGTGCAAGGAAACAATGATGAACTGCATGATATTGGCGGCAGCGCTCCTCGCCTTGACCGCTTGCTCGCCGGCGCCTCGGCACACAGCCACGCCCGCCAACGTCATCCCCACGGCGCCAACGCCATCCGTGCAAGGCCTTCCCTCCGGCGCCTATACGCTCGACAAAGCTCATGCCAGCCTCATCTTCCGTGTCGATCACCTGAGCTTCTCGCACTTCACCGGCCGCTTCACGCGCTGGGATGCGACCTTGCAACTCGATCCCCAACACCCAGAGGCCGCAAATATCAGCGCCACCATCGATCCGCAGTCACTGGAAAGCGACAACCCGCCGGCCGGTTTTCTGAGCATGCTGCACGGACCCGAATGGCTGAACGTTGCGCAGTTTCCGCAGATTGCGTTTCACTCCACGCGCGTCGATCGCACCGGCGCCAACACCGCCCGCATCACCGGCGATTTCACATTTCATGGCGTGACCAAGCCGCTGACGCTCGAAGCGACCTTCAATGGCGGTTATGCCGGCAACGTTTATGATAGACATGCACGCCTGGGCTTTTCAGCACACGGCACAGTTAGGCGTTCCGACTTCGGGATGAGCATCGGCTTGCCGCCGCCGGGAACCACCATGGGCGTGGGTGACGAGGTCGAGTTCATCATCGAGACCGAATTTTCTGGCCCGGCGTGGACACCAGCGCCGGGTGAGGAAAACCGGGCGCCCAACTGAGAAATTGAACGAGGCGCGAAGATTCGATTCAGCGCGACGGGCAAAGTTCCCCTAACTCGCAGCGCCTCGACCGGCTATAGAGCGGGTGTGACTTGGCTCGTTACCCTCTCCGCCGCTGAGCGTGCATCCGGT
>JACQAC010000075.1 GCA_016195245.1 Pseudomonadota bacterium | reverse complement strand
TTGTTCGAGGACCTGGCGCCGGAGAATCCGGATGTCGTGCTGGTGACCGAAGAAGGCGATGGCCGCTTTCGCGGAGACGTATAAAGACTGAGCGGCCGGCGTCACGGGAACGCCGGCCGCTCACCCCGGGCGCCACGGGGGAGGGGTTAAACGCCCAGAGTTGTGTTTGCGGCCTCCCCGCAAAATCTTCGGGCGCACCCTGCCTCAGCCCCGCTTGCGGGGGCCTGTCGCCCACCTTGCAATTCCGTCAGACACGAATTTGCCTTAGAGTCTGAACCGCACCGAAATGCCGCACACGCGTTGGGCTGCCAATCTTGAAAGCGCCGCGATGCACGCGTGAAGCTGGCGATCGCGTAAGGGGTTGGCGTTCGCATGTCTGATCGCATTCTGGTGGTCGAGGACGATCCGTCCGCGGCTGAGTTCGTCGTTAACGGGCTCAGGCAGGAAGGCTTCACCGTCGAAAGCGCCGCTACCGGTCCGGATGCGCTGCACTTGGCCACCAGCGAAAAGTTCGACGCCATCGTGCTCGATCGCAACCTGCCGGGGATGGACGGGCTTTCGGTGTTGAAGGCGCTGCGGGCGGCGCAAAACCGTACCCCGGTCATTATCCTTTCCGCCATCGCTCATGCTGACGAGCGGGTCGCTGGCCTGCGCGCGGGCGCGCATGACTACCTGACCAAGCCGTTCTCGTTTTCGGAGCTGCATGCGCGGATCGACAATCTGCTGGCGCAGCGGCCGGGCGCCTCGGATCGCGAGACGACGCTTAAGTGCGGCGATCTAGAATTGGATCGGCTGAAGCGGCGGGTGACGCGTGCGGGCAAGCCGGTCGATCTGATGCAGCGTGAGTTTCAGATTCTGGAATTGCTGATGCGGCACAAGGATCGGGTTGTCACCCGCACTATGCTGCTGGAACAAATCTGGGATTATCGCTTCGACCCGCATACCGGGCTGATCGACACCCATATCAGCCGCTTGCGCAAGAAGATCGACGGCGAAGGCCAGAAGCCACTGCTGCACACGTTGCGCAATGTCGGCTATCGGCTCTCGGAACAGGAATAGCGGCCGATGATCTGGCGTGGATACGTCCTCATCACGGCAATTGTGGTCGCGGTCCTGCTGATCATCTCAGCTTGCGCCGGCGCGCTGTGGCTGGTCGACGCCAGCGGCCAATCGCTGATCACGCGGCTCGAGCGCGAATCGGCGACAACCGAGCTTGACCTTTATGTGGAGCTTCGCCGCGAGGAAGGGGCGGCGGCGCTGGTGCGCGCCATCGCGCGGCATGCGCGCATCGCCGGTGAGCATCACATCGTCGCGGTCGCAGATCGCAACGGCCACCTGCTGGCGGGTGATCTCAATGCCTGGCCGCCGCTGCCGAGTGGAAATCTGACATGGGCGGCAGTGCCGAGCGACGAGGGACCGACGGCGATCCACGCAGCGGTGCGTGCGCTTCCCGACGGCATGCGGCTGCTCGTGGGGCGCGACGATTCCATGCATCAGGCGTTTGCGGACGCAGTCCTTAAAGTGGCCGAGCTGGCGATCCTGATCGTCGCCCTCGCATGCTTGCTGGCGCCGGGCGTGTTGATCGCGATCTCCGTGCGCAATGTGCGGGAGTTGTCGCGCACCGCCGAGTTGATCGCGGCGGGACAATTCAGCGCGCGCACGCCCACACATGGCGGCGCCGGGCCGTTCGAGACCATCGCGCGCTCGCAGAACGCCATGCTGGATCGAATCGAGGATCTGGTCACGGGATTGAAGACGGTGACCGATAGCCTCGCGCATGACCTGCGCACGCCGCTGGCGCGGCTGCGATCGACCGTGGAACGCGGCATCAACGCGCCCGGCGAAGCGGCAAAGCAAACGGCGCTGGAAAACGCGCTTGGCGAGACCGAACGCACCATCTCGGCGTTTTCGTCGCTGATCGACATTGCGCGCGCGGAAGGCGGGCTCTCGCGCGACGCGATGACCAAGGTCGATCTCGCCGCCTTGATGCGTGATGTGCGCGAGTTGTTTCAGCCGCTGGCGGAAGAGAAGCAGGTTGAGCTTCGCCTCGAGGAGCCCCGCGAAGAAGTGATCCTCGGGCACAAGCCGTTGTTGATGCAGGCGGTCAGCAACCTCGTCCACAACGCCATCAAATATGCGCCGCCGGGTAGCCAACTCTCGATGGAGCTGACGCGCGAAGGCGATGAAGTGCGCATCGTGGTGGCCGATCGCGGCCCCGGCATCCCTGAAGACAAGCGCGAACAGGCGGTGCGGCGTTTCCAACGACTAGGCGCGGCGGGCGAGCCGCCGGAAGGCGTGGGGCTGGGGCTGGCGATCGTGGAAGCGTGCGCGCACCTGCATCGCGGCACGTTGTCGCTGGAGGACAATGAGCCGGGGCTGAAGGCTGCGTTGGTGCTGCATGCTTGAGCGTCAGCGGTAGCGCGAAAGGTAGTGGGTTCACCCTCTCGTCTTTCCGGACCCCTCAAGTTCAAGAAATGAGGATTTCTGAAGGCACACGCCATCTTAAGCGGCGTTCTTCGCGAGGGCCCTAAGATTGATCCAAAGAACCGCCGTCCCGGAAACGGCGCAGACAACTGCGGCCACACATAACACGACGAATAGAGGAGCGATCTCAAAGGTAGTACGACCTCCGAGAAGTCCCGCGATATGATAAACAGCGGCTGGAAGCCGGCGGTCCGCGGCTGCAATGGCGGCGCTTAGCTCGGCAGCGTTACGCGTACGCGGGCGCCGGTTGCGCTGTCCAAGATCACCACGTCGCCGCCATGGGCGCGGGCGATCGAGCGTGCTGCGGCTAGGCCGAGGCCTGCGCCGCGCGTGCCCTCTTCGTTGAGGCGCACGAAGGGTTCGAACACGCTTTCGCGTTGCTCGGCGGGGATGCCGGAGCCGTCGTCTTCGACATCGACGATCACAGTGTTTTCGCCGCGCTCCAATTTGACGCGCGCGGCGGCGCCGTATTTGAGCGCGTTGTCGATCAAGTTTCCGAACAAGCGCTTCAGACCAAGCGATTGGCCGGTGATGATCACCCGCTCTTCGCCCGTGAAGCTGACATTGCGGCCGTGTTCGGCGTGATCGTCGGTCAGGCTTTGCAACAAGGCGGAAAGATCGACGCGCACGCGCGCTTCTTCGGCCGGATCGTCGCGGGCGAAGGCAATGAAGGATGCAACCAAGGCTTCGACTTCGCCGATCTCCTTGGCCATACGCTCGCGCTGCTCGGGTGGCGCGTTCTCAGCGGTGAGCCGCAGGCGCATCAACGGCGTGCGCATGTCGTGGGCGACGGCAGCGAGCGTTTTGGTGCGGTCGGCGACGAGCGAGCGCAAGCGCGCCTGCATGGCGTTGACGGCGCGTGCGGCGCCGCGCAGCTCGCGCGGCCCCTCCTCCAGAACCGGCGCCGATTGCGGATCGACGCCCACCGCTTGCACAGCGTCGGCGAAATACTGGATCGGCTTGGCGAGCTGGCGCGCAAACAGCAGCGCGAGGAGCGAAAGCGTCGCCAGGGCCGCGGCGACGATCAAAGCGGCGCGCCCGATCCAGCCGAGCTCGGCCCAATTGCGGCCTTGGCGCATGACCAGCCAACGCCCATCCGGCAGCTGCGCCGCAAAGCGGAAGCCGGAGATCAGCGCAACACCGTGCGGCGGCGGCGCAAACAAAGGCGGCGGCAGCGGCGGCGCTGGCGCGGCCGGAGCGGCCGCGCGTGGCGCCGGCGCCAGTGGCGCGCTCGGCGCGATGGGCGCGCTGGGTGCTCCAGACTGAAGCTCGACGGTGACGCTGGCGTCGTCATTGCGCGCGATCGGCGCGCCGCGCGGCGGCGGTATCCCTGGCGGTGGCGGCGAGACGAGATCGACGGAGACTTGCGCGTGAGGCGCCTGCCCCTCGGGAACACGCACGATCATGCGGTGATTTTCGAGATGATGCTCGAATTGCATGCGCTCTTCGGCGTCGCGGACGCGGAACACAAACACGTCGCCCCGCGCGAAATGCGATGCGCCGAGGCGAATCTGTTCGGGCCGCAAACCGAGATGGCGCGCAAGGTCGCCGCGCACCGGCTCCATGAAGGGCGATGCTTCATCGCCGCTGGGCGGCAGCGAGGCGATTGTCCATTCCATGGTGTCGCCGCCGGGCGCATGGCCCGATGTGCGCGCCGCCGCGTAGCCATCAGCGAAATGCTGCGCGACCATGTCGGCGCGCATAACGTCGGGCGGCCGTGGCGGCAGCCAGATCACCACCGCCACGATGCCAATGAACGCCGACACGAAGGCCAACGCCACCAGAAGGCCCAAGTGCGCCGCAATCGGTAAGCCGCGTTGGTCGCGCATCAGGCGCTCGGCTTGATGGCGAAGAGATAGCCTTCACCGCGCACAGTACGGATGATTTCGATGCCACCAGGACGTTCAAGCTTTTTGCGCAAGCGGCTGACCTGCACATCCACAGCGCGGTCGAAGACCTCGGACTCGTTGGCGAAAGCGTAGTCGAGCAATTGCTCGCGGGTTAACACGCGCTGCGGATGTTCGATGAAGGCGCGCAGCAGGCGGAACTCGCCGGCGGAGAGCGGAATGACCACATCGTCGGGATCGACCAATTCGCGCCGCGCGATGTCGAGCCGGAAACCGGCGAAGCGGCGGGCTTCGGCGGACGGCGCGGCGTCGGCGTCCTTTGCTCGTCTCAGTACAGCGCGCGCTCGCGCGACGAGCTCGCGCGGATTGCAGGGTTTGGCGAGATAATCGTCGGCGCCGATTTCCAAGCCAACGATACGGTCAGCGTCGTCACCCAAGGCCGAGAGCATGATGATGGGCGGCGCGCCTTTGCCTGAGAGACGCTTGCAAGCGGAGAAGCCATCCTCCCCCGGCATCATCAGATCGAGCACGATGAGGTCGGCGCCTCTGGACGAGAGCGCCCGTTCCATGGCGGCCACGTCGGCGGCGGCGTGGGCGGCGAAACCGGCGCGCTGGAAGACCTCCACGAGGCCTTCGCGGATGTCGCTATCGTCGTCGACAATCAGCACGCGCGGCACAGGGTCAGATTCGGCCATTGCCGCCATTGTACGACGCATTGCGCCACCCGAGACAGAGACGGGACCAGTTAGGCGATCCGCATTGCGGGAATGTTTCAGCCTTGACGCATTGGAGAAACGCGGCCGGCCCATGGTCGCGCCGTCTTTCGCCCGTCCGGGGCGCCAGAGGGGTATTCATTATGAAGCTTGTCTTTGCCTTTGCCGCGGCGGCGTTAGGCGCAACCAGTATCGCGGCCTATGCCGATCAGGCCGAACGCATCGTGATCCGACACGGCGGCGGCCACATGGCCGACATCGACACCAATCACGACGGTTGGCTCACCCGCGCGGAAGCCGCGGCCGCGGCTGACCGCATGTTCGATCACCTGGACAGCAACCATGACAGACGGCTGACCGAAGCGGACCACCCGCCGATGGAGCATGACGTCGATGTCCATATCGGCGGGCCAGAGGGCCTATCCGGCGACGACGACCGCAATTGCACCCGCACGGTGGAGCCTGGACCCGATGGGCACGGCCAACGCGTTACGGTCATTTGCCACGGTGACGACGAAGGCGGCGGCGGAACGAATGAGCGCCGTGTCATCATACGTCACGGCGACAGCGCTGCGCCGCAAGCCGAGAGCGGCGAGCACATTGAACGCAATGTCACCGTGATCACCCGCAGCGATGACGATGCCGATCGGGTCGCGCCGGAAGCGCCAGCAACGCCGGCCCCACCGCACGCGGCCCACGCCCCGATGCCGCCGCATCATCCGCACGCGCCGATGTTCATGATGCTCTTGGCCAATTCCGATGAGATGGACACCAATCATGACGGCGCCATTTCGCGAGACGAATTCCGTGCTCAGCAGCTGCGTTTTTTCGACGCCAGCGATGCCAATGGCGATGGGCGTATCCGCTTTGAGCCGCCGCCGATGCCGCCCATGCCACCCACCCCACCGGCCGTCCCGGCTGCGCCAACGCCGCCGCCGCCCCGGTAAATCAAGGCTTTGCGGGAGTGTGACCAGCGGCACGGCGAGCCGTGCATCCAATCGCTAGGTTCGCTGCATCAACAGTTCACATGAGTGGAGCCGGGACAATGTTCAAATTGATCGCTTTCGCCGCCGCGTTCGCTTTGTTCGCCCCGGTCGCCATGGCGGCCTTGAACCAAGCTGCTTTGATCGTCGCCTGATCCCCCAAACCCGCCAGCGACGGTTAAAAACGGAAGGCGCGGATCCCCCTAGATCCGCGCCTTTTCGTTTGTCTGCAATCCACGCGCACGCATCGTGAAAAGTTTCTTCACCACGCCGCATCCGGAAGGCGCTTCGACCACATCTCTCAATCAAAACACCGAGACACGTTTGAGAAGGGACAACGACCATGACTAAGATGCTTTCTTTCGCACTCGCTTTCGTTCTGTTCGCGCCGGTTGCGATTTCCATCGCGATGCAGGCTGCGCGGATCGTCGCCTAACCCCCAAGCAATACGAACTTCTGTCCACCTTGAGCGCGGGTCTTCACGGGCCCGCGCTTCTTTCTGCGTAAAACGTTGATGCGTATTACCAAGAAGAAAATTCGCCGCTCGCATCTTTCTGTGCGTGGCGCGGCATCTCTTCAGCAACAGATCAAACACGCTGGAGAGTTACACATGGCCAAGACGTTCAACGTCACGCTCGCATTTCTCTTGTTCGCACCGATCGCCGTGGTGATCGCGATGCAAGCAGCGCGCATCGTCGCCTAGTCCCCTCCCTTTGAGCGGCGACGAGTGAGGCGCGGGTCCGGCCACGACCCGCGCCCTTTCATGTGCGCTAGTGTGCCGCCGTTTGTGCCGGCAGTTCGGGGAAGAAGGCGCCGGCGACGGTTGGGAATACGATGGGGCTTTCGTAACCGTCGGATGAGATCGCCGAGACGCCGAAGAAATAGTCATCGATGACAATGTTCTCGAGCTTCAGCGTCGTGGCCGCGCCCGCGTCGCGGTGATTGCTCCATTGCGGCTCGGTGGTGCCGCGCCAATAGACGCGATAGCTCGCGGCGCCGGGTGACGCGCGCCAAGTCAGAGTCGTATCCGAGCTTACTGCGCCAGAGATAGTGACGCCGCTGGGGGGCGCCGGCGCTGAAGCGAGCGCAGCCATAGAGACAATGTTCAGCCGCGCCACCTGGGCAAGGTATGCGAAGTCGACGCCGTCGATGACGTCGCCGTAGTGGATGCCGTTCTCGACACGCACGTCCTGATGCTGACGATTGTAATTCTCCACCGCCTCAGTCACGCGCACAGACGGATAACCCGCTTCCAGCATCCGTACTTGGTCGCCGCCGCGGCCATAGCGATCGGTGCGATAGATCATGCGCACATCGAAATTTGTCAGATAGCGATCAGCCATGCCATCGATGAAACGCGCCAGATTGCGGGAGGGTGAGTCGACTTCCCCACCATTGTAGCGGCGGCGGTTGGCTTCGTCTTGAGTCTCGACCGCACGCGTTCCTTCGGAGAAGACGCGGATATGCATGGTGTCCCGCACGCCGTTTGTGCCTTCGCTGTTGCCGACAATATCGTTGTTCAGGTCGGCCTCGACGCGCCAATTGTGCGCGCGCGCATAGTCGGCCAGAACCTTGCCGCCATAGAGGCCCTGCTCCTCGCCGGAGAGCACAGCGAACACCAGCGTCGCCGCGAACCGATGCTTGGAGAGCACGCGCGCCGCTTCGATCACGGCGGCTGAGCCGGAACCGTCATCGTTAGCGCCCGGCGCGTCGCTGGTGGCGTTCATGGGATCGGTGACGCGGCTATCGACGTGGCCGCTGATGACAATCACGCGATCAGGATCGCTTGTGCCGCGCTGAATTGCCAGCACGTCCATCACTTCGGTGGCGGTGGGCAAACGGTCGCCGGTGAAACTCTGCGATGGCGTTTGGATTTCCAGGCAACCGCCGCATTGGCGCGACATGGCTTGAAACTGGCTCGCCACCCAACGCCGCGCCGCCCCGATACCGCGGCGGTTGGAGCGCGTGTCGGAGGCGGTGTGGCGCGTGCCGAAACCGACGAGATGTTGGATCGTAGAATGGAGTTGATCCTGGCTGACTTCGGAAACGACTTGGCGCAGCAGCGCGTGATCGTCGCTCGGCGAGCTAGCGGTTTGCGCTTGCGCAAGCGACGCAGTGAGGAGGATTGCAGCGCTGAGCGACCAACCACGCATGGATATTCTCCCGGTTCGTTCGCTAGCGACTACCAGATAAGGCGGCCACGCACTATGCTGTTTTCGGCGGAAGGTGGTCGATGAAACTGCGCGTCAAGAATGGCCGGTTCGAACCGGCGTCGCTCTTCAAATTTGTCTTCGTGGGCGTACTGCTCGGAGAAGGGGTAATTTTTGTTCCGTTCTTCCTGCTCATGATGGTGATGTTTCTCGTCATGCCGCAGTCGAACATTCAGGGACCTCGCGACGCGATCTTCATCGTCCCAGTCTTGCTTCCCATGATAATTGCCATGCATACGCTTATGTTTGGCGGCATGATTGTGCTCGGTCTTTGGCTCTTCTCGCTACGCGGGAAGCTCGAAATCGCTTCTGAGGATTAGCCGGAGTTTCTAATGCGGACGCGAACATGCGCGCTCTGCCCATCCGCATCAACCACGCTCACATCGTAAAAGCCCGGCGAGCTGGGATGCCAAATAGCGCGCCCGCTGGTTTGCTCTGTGGTCACACGTTGACCCTCCGCGTACCAAGCCAAAGGCGGCCGGCCGCCGCGGGCCGAGAGCGAAAGCCCGCGTGAGCTTGCGCCATAATCGAGCACAAGCACCTGCGTCCCGTCCGGTGGAAACAGAATTGAGAGTTCATTGCCGCCACTTGGTTCAAGGTGCGTCAGCGCGGGCGGTGGCGCGTTGTTTTGGCGATCCGGCGTGTGCGTGTCGTCGCGTGACACGCCAAGCAGATCGAACGCCTCGAAGAGAATGGGAAGTGCTGCATCGCGGCCGGTCGCGCCTGGGCGCGGTGCACCGTCTGGGCGGCCGACCCAAACACCAATCGCATAGCCATTGCTCACGCCAAGCGACCACGCGTCGCGGAAGCCGTATGAGGTGCCGGTTTTGAACGCGACCTCCGGTGCGTTCTGCGCGAGCTGCGATGGCATGCGGCCGGCGACGCTAGGGCCGGTGGCGAGAATGCGCAGCACGCGGTCGGCGGTTTCGGCGCGCACGAAGCGGCGCGAGAAGGCGAACAGTTGATTGGGCTGCACTTGCAGCGGCCGCGCTTGCCCGTGATCGCCAAGTGCGGCGTAGAGTTCAGTGAGATCTTCCAGCGTGATGCCAACCCCGCCGAGCGCCAGCGCTAGGCCGGGCTCCGCGTTGGCGCGGCGCGGCATGTGGATTTGCGCGCCGGCGTCGGTGAGCGCGGCTTCGAAGCGCCCTGCGCCGATGCGGTCGAGCGTCGCGACGGCGGGAAGGTTGAGCGAATGCTGCAGCGCTTCTTCGAGCGTGACGTCGCCATGGAAACGGCGGTCGAAGTTTTCCGGAAGATAGCCGCCGAAGCGTCGCGGCGCGTCGCGCACCAGGGTTTCGGGCGCGGCGATACCTTCATCGAAAGCAATGGAATACAGGAAGGGCTTCAGCGCCGACCCCGGTGAGCGAATGGCGCGGGTCATGTCGATGTAACCACCGGCGCGGTCGCGCCCGGCACCGCCGACGCGGGCACGGACTTCGTGACTGGCGACATCGACAGCGATGATGGCGACTTGCGCATCGCGCTCCAGCGCTGTGGCGCGGCGGCGCGCCAGGGCTTCCAGATCACGCTGCAAGCGGGCGTCGATGGTGGAGCGGATGACACTTTCGCCAGGATGTGCGGCCACCAATTCTTCCGCGGCGCTGGGCGCGGAGTACGGGAACGGCGCGCGTGACGGCACGGCGCTCTGACGCCCCTCCGCCGCGCGTTCTGGTGAGATCGCGCCAATGCGGACGAATTCGTTGAGAACCCGGTTGCGGGCGGACAGCGCGATTTGGGGTCGGCGATCGGGCCGCCTGCCCTCCGGGGCTTGCGGCAGCGCGATCAGCAACGCCATTTCAGAATCGTCGAGCCATTGCGGATCGCGCTGGAAGTACGCGCGGCTGGCGGCGCGGACGCCTTCGAGATTGCCGCCGTACGGAGTCATGGTGAGATAGGCGGCGAGGATTTGGCGCTTGGTGAGCCGGCGCTCGATCTGCAGCGCGCGGGCGATTTCGATCAGCTTGGATTGAATGGTGCGCGGGCGTGGCTCCAACAAGCGCGCGAGCTGCATGGTGATCGTCGAGCCACCTTGCGTGACGCGCCGCGCGCGCACGTAAGAGACGGTCGCCCGCATCAGCGAGACCGGATCGACGCCCGGATGCAGCCAGAAGCGCGCGTCCTCGATCGAGACGAGCCTGCGCACGAACTCCGGATCAATTTCATCGAGCCGCGCTTCGAGGCGCCATTTGCCTTGGCGCGTCGTGAACGCCATCAGCCATTCGCCGTTGCGATCGACCACCACTGGCGAGACTTCGCGCACCCGCTCAAGCGGTGGGGGGAACGCGAGATCCAGCAGGAAGAGCGTCAGAAGAAGCGCGACCGCGCCCGCCGCCCAACGCTTTTGCGTCGCGTTGAGCGGCAGCGCATATGGCGTTCCGCGGCGCGTGCGCGGTGTTTCGCTCATCCGCCTCGCGGCGCGATGGTGATCGTGCCGGTGGATGTGCGCGCCATCACGCCAGGACGATACATATCCTCGACCTGCGCGGCGGGCAGCGTGTAGCGGCCCGGCGTCACCGCGCGTGCGATGTAAGCCCAGCGGAACGATGCGTGCAGCGTCGCCGAGGCGACGTAGCGATCGTCACGCTGCTCTTGCACTTGCGTGTAGGAGATTTCACCGATCCACGAGAACGGACCGTGACGCGCGATGCCGTCATAGTTGGCGCCGGCGCCGTCATCCGGATTGAGCAGGCTTTCGATCTCGAGGCCCGCGGGCAGCAAATCGACGAGCACGGTGGGATACGAACGCGCTCCCTCCGGTTGACCCGAGAGCACGACCACAACGCGATCGCCTTGGCGGATCGTGTTGGGGTCAGCGATCGTGCCGTCCAGATGGAAGATGCGCTTGTCGATCGAGAAGCCCGATGCCATCGGAGGCGGCGCCTGCAACGGCGCGCCCGCGCGTGACAGCGAACGCCATACCGGCCCGCGCGCCAAGTTCTGGAACACCAGGCCTGTCGCCAAACGTTGCGCGTTCACGACGATGCGGTGATCGGCCATCGGCTGGCCGTTCATCGAGACGTTGATCTGACCCGAACGTTGCAGCAATGCGTTGGCTGCGAGCAACAACTGCACCTGCTCTTGCGTCATCAGCTGGTTCGCATCCGGCGCATCGCGCTCGAGGCGGCGGCGCAAGCGATCTACCATGGCGGTATCGCCCGCTTCCGCGGCCAAGGCCATGACGCCCGCCAAATCGCGCATCGGCGTTTGGTACCAATCGCCGATGTTGCGATAGCCGAGCGCACTTTCCGCCATTTGGAACGCATGCTGCGAACGAGCGCGATCGCCCATGAAGGCGAGCGCGGCGCCGATCTGCGCACGGGCCAATGGTGAAGGCTCATTGTTCAGCCGCGAGTCGTGGAAGTAGCGCAGCTGGCCAATGTCGGCCTGCCCTGCGCGCGCCAGCACGTAGAGTGCGTAAGCAGCGGAGCGAGAGCGCAACAGCTCCTTGGTGTCATTGGAGCCCGGCCACGCATAGACTTCAGATTGGTAGCCCACCGAACCGAAGTCGTTCAGCCGCGCCACGCGACGGAGTGCGCCGTAGGCTTGCTCCATCGGCGCACGTGGCACGGCGTAGCCTTGCCGTTGTGCGCGATAGAGGAAGTCGGTGACATAAGCGCCGAGCCATGGCGTGGCTTCGTTGTCGCCGGCGTGCCAGAGGCCGAAGGCGCCATCCGGACCTTCACGGTCGAGCAGCGTCGTCACCGAATCCTGCACCCGGTTGTGGATGCGCGGATCGACGGTCTGGTTCGCCTGCGAACGCAGCGTGTTGTAATAGAGCAGCGGCATCGAGACGGACGTCATCTGCTCCGAGCAGCCGTACGGATAACGCCACAGCGAATCCAACAGCGGCGCCGGATCCATCCCCGCCAAGTTCGAGAACGAGATCGACGCCGAAGCATCCGGCGCAAACGTCGACAAGCCGTCGCGCGGCGCCTGCCACTGCGCACGCGATGCGAGTGGCGCGGTGTCGACGATGGTAATCGGCAGGAACGCCGCTCGCGTTTGGATGTCGTAGCTGCGCTGGATCGGCGCAAAGCCGCCCGGCCCTTCAAGCCGCAAGGTCAGGTGTCCAACACCCAAGCCACCACCGGTGATCGGGATCAGCGCGGTTTGTTGCTGACCGCGATCAAGTCGGAAACGCCGTGCACCTCGATAATGTCCGAGAAGATGGAGACGGTTCGTGTCGGCACGACCGTCAGTCCTTCGCCACCGAGATTGTCGCCGCCTTGGCGCGCGATCGCTGCTGCGCCGAGGTTCGGATTGAGCAAGCGCCCGTAATCGTCGCGCGTATCGACGCCGAGAGCCCGCCGACCGAAGAAGTAGTTTACCGGATTGGGGCTTTCGTACTTGGTGATGTTGAGGATGCCCTCATCCACCATGGCGATAGCAACGCGCACATGCTCGCCCATCGGCACATTACTGACATCGACAGGCACTTCGATATGCGTGTTCGGCCGCACGTGCTGGAGACCGGCGCCCGCATGCACTTGAAGCGTGCGGTTGGCCATGTCGACTGGCACGTAGGCCACGCCGATGGCGCGGCGCGGAACCGGCAGGTTCACGGGGTCGCGCGGCGTCATCACAGTGACGAGCACGTAAGCACCCGAACCCCAGTTCTGATTCACGTTGAGGTCGATAGTTGTGCCGCGCGGCGTCACATGCATGGTGCGGGTTTCGATCACGCGATCGGTCGCCACCACGATTTGCGCCTCGCCTTCGTATGGCGCTCGGATTTGCACACGCGCGCTGCCGCCCGGGCGCGTGGCGCCAGTCGGCGGGACGACGCTCACCATGTCCGGCGTTTGGTCGTCGTCAGCCGGGCCGCCCCAGCCGACGCCGAAGCGTTGCGACGTCACCGCACCGCTCGCTTCATCCGTGAGAATCAGGCGATAGGAGCCATCGCGCAAGCCGTCCTTGGCGATGCGCAGAGGTTGGCCTGGGCCAATGTTTACGGTTGCGCCATCGACAGGAATGTCACGACCGGTGCGGCGCCAGCGCCATGAGCCGCCGTCGAGATACCAGTCGTAATTCCAGTCTTCGCGAACCAACTGCCATTGCACGCCATTGACGCCGACGCGTTGGCCCTGTGCGTTTAGCGCGATCACGTCATAAGCAACGCGTTCGCCAGCGCCGGCGCGGCGGTTCTCGAACGTCGGTTTCAAGCCGATATAGACGTTCGACAAACGCACCGGCACGGCGAAACTCTCGCGCACCATGCGGCCGCCGGGATCGGCGACGCTGGCGACGATGCGCGCGCGCAGGGGCAATGTTGTACGAGGCTGGTTCTGCAAGGCGAGCAACAATTGCGCGTGGCCCGTTCCGTCCGTCACCGAACCCGGCAACTGAAACACTTGCTCGTCAAAGCTCTCGTCAGCGCGGCCGAACGAATAGCCTTGCTGATCCGGGAACGGATTGGGGTCGACCATCAGCCGCCCTTCCGCCTCGACGTTCAGGCCTGCACCGGGCGCGCCGTACAAAAAGTCTGCCTGCACACCGACCGCTTGGCTCTGACCCGCGCGCATCACGAAATGCTGCGCCTGCAGTTGCTCTTCGGTTGGGCTGAAGCGCACGCGCAAGCGTTGCGGTACGAAGTCTTCGACCGACCAACTAACATTGCCTGCGACCGCATCCTGGCCATCAACCAAGAGCTCCGCGCGCCATTGTCCGCGTGGCGCGCCGCGATCGATCTGAATGTTTTTCGCAATGGCGCCGCCCGCCGCTGCAGGCTCCATGCGGATGCGTCGTGCTTCGGTGCCGTTCGGACGGTAGACGACGAGAGTCGATGGACGATTGGCGATAGCGCGGCCGATCTGGTCACGGATGAGGCCGATCATGCGCACGGTCTCGCCTGGGCGATACACGCCGCGCTCAGTGTAGACGTACGCGTCGATACTGCCGGGCGTTTGGCGCCCATCGATGCCGCGATCGGAGAGATCGAGCGCGGGCCGCTGAAGATCCTGGGCCGCGAAATCGCCCTGCTGGCCGTAGGCCATGACATAGCGCGCTTGCGCTGGGCCTTCGCCATGGATGAGTGCGTCATCGAAATGCACCCGGCCGTTGCCGTCGGTACGGGCGCGAGCAAGTTCTTCGTTGTTCTGCGCGATCAGCGTCATGGTGACGCCCGACATCGGCCGCGCGGTGCGCAGGGAGCGTACGATCACGTCCATCCCGGTGGCGCCGGAGAAGCTCTGTAGCGCCATGTCTGTGTAGAGGATCCAACGGAACGCCGAAGCTGGGCTATCGGCGCCGCTATCTTCCTCATCAGCACCGCCTGTGCGTTGACCCGCGCCTGGCGTAGCGTCGCGCACCTTCACGATGTACGCGCCCGGCCGCAGCTCATGCAGCGCCGAACCCAGCGCAAACACCGTGGTGATGGCGATGTTGCGGCGGTTGCGGGTGTCGATGTTGATGTCGCCTTGATAGACGCGCACGCCGACATTGCTGCCGGCTTCATCGAATTCCCAATTGCCGTAGCCGCCTTCGTCGTTCTGCGAGCCTTGGCTGATTTCGTATTGCGAGAGGATGCGATCCGGCACGCGCAGCACTTCGACATGCAGCTTCGAAACGTTGACCGTCTCGATCGCCATGCCGTCGGCTTCGGCGCGCGGCAGAATGACGCCGCCACCGGCGAAGCCGACATAGGCCGGGCGATCGCCGAAGGTGAGCGTGAAGGTTTCATCGATCGGCGTGCGTTCACCCGATGCGGACGGCAAACCTTGGCGGATGGTGACTTGGCGTTCCGGATTGAGCGGCAAACCGCCAAGGCACAACAGATTGCCCGAGACGTCGACCGAGTACGGCGCGACCGGATCCATGCGGATGTAGTCCGCATAATGGATCGAGCCGTCGCGAGAGAGATTTTGCGAGAACTCCAAGCAGGCGCGCGGCGTCGCTTGGTTCATTTCCGTGCGCAGACGCACGAACTGCATACCCGCTACCGGGCGTTCGCCGGCGCGCGGCGCACTTGATGCGCGCACCGGTTCGGACGAACCAACACTGCCCGTGGTTGCGAGACTGAAAACCGGGCCGCCGCCGCCGCCGCCAGCGAGCACGGCGCCGCCCCATAGGCCGATGAGCAAAGCAAGCGACGTCGACAGGATGGTGTTGCGGTTGTGAACCGCGAACTCGCGCATTTGCGCATAAGCCGGCAAACGCAGCTTGCGTGGATCAAGCCGCTCTAAGAGCGATTTCCAATTGAACGCCATGGCGCGCGTCCTCCCGTCCGCCCGGACACGCACATGCTTGCCCGAGGCTCGCGCACCCCGCAAGGAGCATTAAATTTCGTCAAAGTATTGTCGGACACGCCAGTTGCTGAGCGCTTCGCGACGTGTTTCAACAGCGCCAATCAGAAAAATGACGCAGGCGGCGCCTTTGCCGCGATGCGGGAGGATCAACGCATGACCGCCGACGGCGCCAAAGCCGCTTTTCCCGCCATGTCCATCGCGCAGGCGCACGCGTTACTGACCCAGCCGGGCTCGATGTTCGAGGTCGGCGAGGAGACCATCCGCGGCGTGCGGATGAAGGTTTGGAGGAACGCACCCCCGACGTTACGTCACGTGTTCGACCTGGCGGCGGCCTTTGCCCCGCGCGATCACCTGGTGTCCGAAGACGAACGCGCC
Source organism: Pseudomonadota bacterium (assembly GCA_016195245.1). Lineage (GTDB taxonomy): Bacteria > Pseudomonadota > Alphaproteobacteria > Caulobacterales > Aquidulcibacteraceae > Vitreimonas. The sequence goes on along the minus strand of JACQAC010000075.1, from coordinate 10,006 downwards.
ACAATCGGGCAGACGCGCGCCGCTGCCATGGTCTTCGCACGGCGGCTGATCGACGATGGGGTCAAACCCGGCGACCGCATCGCCATCATCATGCGCAATTTGCCGGAGTGGCCGGTGGCCTTCTGGGCGGGGGTGCTGGTTGGCGCCATTGTGACGCCGCTCAACGCCTGGTGGACCGGTCCGGAATTGGAATACGGACTACAGGATTCAGGTTCTTCCATCGTCATTGTCGACAACGAGCGCTTCGAGCGTATCCGCGAGCATCTGCCGAACGCCCTAGCAGTCCGCAAAGTGTACGTTTCCCGCGCCAGGGAAGAGATCGCCGACCCGTCGGTGGCCAAGCTCGAGAGCGTTATCGGCCCGGTCAGCGCATGGGGACAGCACAAGGGCGGCGAGGCGGCGACGGCTCCCGACGAGTTCGCGATGCGCGGGCCCGACGATGACGTAACGATCTTTTACACCTCCGGCACCACAGGCAGGCCGAAGGGCGCGGTCATTTCGCACCGCAACATCATCTCCAACGTGTTCAACGGCGCCTCCGCGCAGGCCCGCTCTTTCCTGCGCCGCGGTGAAACCCCGCCCGCGCCCGATCCGTCCCTGCCGCAGCGCGTGTTTCTGATCTCAGTGCCGTTCTTTCACGCCACCGGGTGTTTCGCAGTGATGATCCCTGCTCTGCTGGGCGGGCATAAGCTGGTCATGCAGCGGCGCTGGAATGTGGACGAAGCGCTGCCACTGATGGCGAAAGAGCGCGTGACGCATTTTGGCGGCGTGCCGACCATTGCTTGGCAAGTCATCGAGCACCCGCGCATCGACGAATTCGACCTGTCCTCCGTGGAAAGCGTCTCTTATGGCGGCGCGCCGGCGGCGCCCGAGCTGGTCAACCGCATCCTCGCGCGATTTCCGAAAGCCCTGCCCGGCCAAGGCTGGGGCATGACGGAAACGTCCGCCACCGCTTCTTCGAATGGCGCCGAGGATTATCAGCGCAAGCCAGCGAGCTGCGGTGTCGCCGCGGCCAGCGGCGAGGCCAAGATCATGTCGATGGACGGCAAGGAGCTGGCGCGCGGCGAGGTGGGCGAGCTTTGGTACAAGGGTCCGATCGTGGTGCGCGGCTACTGGAATAAGCCCGAGGCGACGGCGGAAACGTTTGTCGACGGATGGGTGAAGACCGGCGACCTCGCCAAGATGGACGATGAGGGTTTTCTTTATATCGTCGACCGCGCCAAGGACATGCTGATCCGCGGTGGCGAAAACATCTACTGCGTCGAAGTCGAGAACGCGCTTTACGATCATCCGACCGTGATGGACGCGGCGGTGATCGGCCGCCCACATCACACGCTCGGCGAAGAGCCGATCGCGGTCGTGCATCTAAAGCCGGGCGCCACCGCGACGGGCGATGAACTTCGTCACCACGTGGCGCAGAAACTGGCGGCGTTCAAAGTGCCGGTCGAGGTGATCTTCTGGCCGGAGACACTGCCGCGCAACGCCAATGGCAAGATCGTGAAGAAAGAACTGAAGACGCAGCTGGAGCGCGCGGCGTTCTAACGAGGCCCCATCCATCGGCTCGAGAACTCGCCAACACCGGTTGTAACACCAAGCACTCGCCAGTGGCCGTGCTCTCGTTGCATCCAGATTTCCGTCGTTCGCATTCCTGCGGCAGTGGCGTTCGTGATGAGCACATCAGCCGTTGCGCCCGTCGTGCCGAGCGCCACACGACTTGCGCCACAGGGAGCGGCGTCGCCGAGGTGAGGTACGCCAAGAGTTCTCAGGAAGACGAGGTGTGATAGGACAATTGGAGACGTCGCCGCAGGAGATTGTAGCGCCTCGGCCAGATGCGAAACATCAGAGCCCGAAGGGATTGTTCGCGATGCAAACAATGCCTGCGCCGAATTGAGATCTCGCCGCTGAAGGCTGCCGACAAAGGATGTGGCGGTATGTTCGATTTCCGCTCGGTCGGTTGGCGGCGTATCGTTTTCATAGCAGATGCTTACACTTGGATGGAGCAGAAGAACCACACCAATCAGAATTGCCGCCGGCGCCAATCGTAGTATCCACCAGGACAGTTTCATCATGCGCTATGCCCGTCGGCCTAACCAACCGCCACTTATGACCCAAATTTTCCAGTTTCCGCTTGGAAATATACTTTCTGTCGACCAGATACATCGAAACAGGTCGGAGACAGCGATGACCAAGATCGTCTATCACATCATCCAGCACGATGGCGGCTGGGCGTTCAAACTCGGCGACACCATTTCTGAGACCTTCAAATCGCACGATGGCGCATACGCTGCCGCCAAGCGTGTCGCACTCGAACAGATGCGGCCGGGCGAGACGGCTGGTATTTCGTGGGAAGATACGCGCGGGCATTGGCACGATGAAGTCTCGTCGGGCGATGATCGCCCCGAAGTCGACGTCGAAGACGATTGAAGTCAACGTTGGGAGGAAATCCAAACACATACGTTGTCGTCTTCGACATTGGACGCCAAGGCTACACCACGTGGTGGTCCGCCATCATCCCGCTCATTTTTCTGGGCGTTGGAATCTTCATTGGAGTGGTAGAGGGTCGTCGCCTGCTGGGCGGCGCTGTCGCGGCCGGAGGATTACTATTCGCCGTCTCACCGGACACGCGCTCACTGCAGAAGGATACGTCACTGACTTCCGTCCTGACGACAACGCGGGTCACGTCCCAGAGACCTTTTCCGTTCGCGGCGTTGCGTTTTCGGTGGCCGCACCAAACATCAGTGCAGCATTCAGACATACCGTGAGCAGCGGCGGGCCAGATCTAACAAATACCTGCGCACGAATCTTGTACGTGCGCGATCTCAACGAGAACAAAATTCTGTGGCTCGGTCTCCGTATATCGGGCTGCGCCGACACCTAGGACGAAGCGATGGAAAACTGGCGCGAATGGGCGGTGCGCGCGGCGGAATGGGGCGCGGGCTATCGTGCGCGCGTGCGCGATCTGCCGGTACGTCCAGACGTGCAGCCGGGCGATATCGCCAAACAGATCGCGCTTTCGCCGCCGGAAAAGGCCGAAGCATTCGACGCGATCTTCGCGGATTTCGAAAACATCATCGCGCCGGGCATGACCAACTGGCAGCACCCGCGCTTCTTCGCCTACTTTGCTTCCAACTCCGCGCCACCGTCGCTGATCGCGGAATATCTCGCTGGCGCGATCAACGCGGTGTGCATGCTGTGGCAAACTTCGCCCGCCGCCACAGAGCTTGAAACCAAAACCATCGACTGGCTGTGCCAAGCCTTCGGTCTGCCGCAAGGCTTTCTCGGCTGCATCCAGGACACGGCGACGACAGCGACGCTTTCCGCTGTGCTGGTGATGCGCGAGCGGGCGCTGGACTTCACCGGCAATCAGACCGGCCTCTCGGGCGCGCCACGCCTGCGCATCTATTGTTCGGCGGAAGCGCACTCCTCCATCGACCGCGCCATCTGGTTCTCCGGCATCGGCGCCGACAATCTGGTACGCATTCCGATCAAAGGAGCACTGCGCGGCGCCGATCCCGCAGCGCTACGCCAATTGATCCGCGACGACATTGCCGCCGGCTACAAGCCCGCCGGCATCATCGCCAACGTTGGCGCAACCGGCGTCGGCGCTTGCGATCCGGTGGCCGAACTCGCGGCGATCGCGCGCGAGTTCGATCTCTATATGCATCTCGACGCTGCCTGGGCCGGATCTGCGATGATCTGCCCGGAATTTCGTACGCTGTGGACGGGCGCCGAATTGGCGGACAGCATCGTCGTCAACCCACACAAGTGGCTTGGCGCGCAAATTCATTGCAGCGCGCATTTCGTGCGCGATCCCAGCACACTGACGCGCACTTTAGCCTCGCGCCCCGACTATCTGCACACGCTCGGGCACGACGAAGTCGTGAATTACAGCGAATGGGGCATTCCGCTCGGGCGGCAATTTCGGGCGCTGAAGTTGTGGTTCGTGCTGCGTGCGTATGGCCTCGAAGGCTTGCGCACGATGATCCGCAACCACGTCGCCTGGTCGCGCGAGCTTTGCGATAAGCTGCGCAACGCTCCGAATTTCGAGATCGTCACTGAGCCGGTGCTGTCGCTGTGGTCGTTCCGGTATGTCCCGCCAAGCGCGGCCGATCTCGACGCGCTCAATCTGCGCCTCGTCGAAGCGATCAACAGCGACGGCCGCATCTATCTGACGCAGACGCGCGTTGATGGGCGCGTGGTTATTCGCTTTCAGGCCGGGCAATTCGAATGCACGCGCGATGACGTGATGAGCGCCTACGACGTCATTACGGAAGTCGCGTCGACTCTGTGACAATCGTCAGAGGGTCGCCAGCCAGTCGATGATCAGTCCAGTCGTCACATCCGGCGCTTCTTGCTGCGTCCAGTGACCGACGCCGGGCAGAATGTGGAAACCGCGTACATCGGTGCAATTGTCGCGCAACCGCGCTTCAGCGGCGGCCGCATCGCCGCCGAACATGCGCAGCACCAGATCGCGATCGCCGCAGACGAACAGCGCCGGCTGATGCACTTTGGTGTCGGCGACGTTTTGCATCATCTGCCAATCGAGGTCGTTGTTGCGATAGCGGTTGAGCGGACCACGAAAGCCGGAGCCTTCGAATTCATGCACGAAATAGTCGATGTCTTCGCTTGAGAGCCAGGGCGGGAATGGGTTGGGATCGACCATGCCGCCCAGCAGATCGTCGCCGAACTTCTTTTCGGCGCTGCCCCATGCAAGCCCGCTATCGCCACATCCAGCGTAATAGAGTTTGCGCAAGCCGCCGCGCACATCGGCTTCGAACGCAGCTTCGGCAACGCCCTCCTTCTGGAAGTATTCCATGTAGAAGAAACGGCCGTGATCGGTGAACATCGCTTTGATGATCTGATTGAGCGAGACTGGCGGCACGCCAGTGTAGGGCACCGAGAGGCCAGCGACAGCGCGCACTTTGCTCGGGTGCAGCACCGCAGTGTGCCACGCGATTGGCGCGCCCCAATCATGGCCGATCACAACGGCAGGCTTGCCCGGCGACAACGCATCGATCACGCCAGCGACATCGGCGGTCATTTCCTTCATCGCGTAGGCCTCAACGGGTTGCGGCTTGTCCGAGGCGCCATAACCGCGCACATCGATCGCGCAGGCGGTGAAGCCCGCCGCCGCCAGGGGCGCCATCTGGTGACGCCATGAATACCAACTCTCAGGGAAGCCGTGGACCATGACGACGAGCGGCCCCTCGCCTTGCACGGCGGCGCGAATTTTCAAGCCGTTGGTTTCGATCATGCGGAACTGAGTCTGGGTCATTGCAAATCCGATGGCAGCGTGGGTTGGCTCAAAATGCTGATGTAGACGCGCCAATGCGCGTCGTTATCGGCGCCTTGGCGATTGGCGTAAGCGCGGATCAAGTCTTCGCCGCTCACATAATTGATCACATACGAGCGGTAGTGATCGATGAAAGCGACCGCCTGCGCGGCGCGGTCGCGCGAGACGAGCTGATAGTGCGCTATAAGCGCGATGGCTTGATCGCGGCTGATTTGATGATCGAGATATTGTTGCGCAATAGTGAGGCGCGCACCGTCGAGCTCCTTCATTGCGTCATTGAGCGCATCGAACGCCGGCGCAGTCGCAGGATTTAGGCCCGCGAGCGGATAGAGCGTCACTTGCTCGAACTGAAGTTTCTCTTGGCCTGGGAACGCCAGCTCCACGCCATAATTGCCGCCGCCTTCGTTGAGCGGCCCTTGCGGCGAAAACAGCGGCGCGATTGAAGATTCGACGTAGCCGTTCTCGCGATAGAGTTTCTCGGCGTAGATGCCTTGGACGTGGTGGCCCGGATAGCCTTCATGACAACCAAGACCGACGGCGCGATTGATGGCGATCGGCTGGTCAGTGTTGACCTGGATCTCACTTTGATTGGCGCCGTGATAGTAATTGTAGGCGCTCCAGCTTTGATGATTGACGAAAGTGAGCGCGAAATGTTCGCTTTGCGGCAGCGGGATGTGCGCCAGCGTGCGGCGGCGGCATTCGTTGATCGCCGCGTTCATCACCGCCTCAAGACGCGCGCGCGGGATAATGTAGCGATTGCGGAGTGCTTCGACGCGTGTTGCCAGGTCGCCTGCGCCGGGGACCATCGACTCAACGCGCGCCAGCACCGCATCGTAATAGCTGAGTGGACGAATTTCGGGGCGCAGTGCAAACAGATGCTCCGCTTCATCGGCGAACGGCGCGCGGGCGCCGTCCATCATGTCGAGGCGATAGCGCGCGCTTGCGACATAAGCAGCGAGCGTGTGTGCGCGGCGGCGCACCGCCGGATCGATCGCCGCATGTTCGGCGGCTTCGACTTGCGTGTGCAGCTGATCCATCGCGGCCTTCAGTTGCGCGGTGGTGCGCGGATGCGCTTCGGCCTCGGTCTTCCATTGCGGCGGCCCATAATAGGCGTCGATATAGCCGTCCTCGTGCGTGCCCATTTCGAGTGAGGCGCGCACATATTGTTCGGCCAGCGCATTCAGCGACGGCGCGGGCGGCGCAGGCGGCGCGCAGCTGACCAGTGCGAGCGCGGCAAACGCGGCGAGCAAACGCATGCTTATCCTTCTCCGCTTCCACGTTAGCCAAGATCGTCAGCGCGCACATCCCGTTTCGTTGCGTCAGGCTGGATCTTCGGCGATAGCCTCGGCAGCTTCTTCGTTGAGCGCTTGGGTATTACGGCGTGGCGCGCGGTAGGGTTCGGGTTGAGGCGTCGGCACATTGCCGCGCATCAGCGACCGCCCCGCTGTGATGCCCCCGGTCAGTTGCAAGGCGAAGCGCTCGGCATCGCGCGCACGGACGTCCTCGATGGTCTCGGCCACATCGATGTCGCTGACGCCGAGGTCGCGCAACACGGCGCCGCCGAAAGCGAGTGCGGACTCGAAAGTTTCGCGGATCTGGTAATCGACGCCGGCTTGCACGAGACGTAGCGAATGCCCGCGATCGAAGGCGCGCGCGAAAACCTTGGCCTGCGGGAATTCCGACTTAATCAGCGCGACGATGCGATCGGCGACCTCGGGCCTGTCGACGCACACGCATATGGCTTCCGCACGCCCGGCGCCGGAGGCGCGCAACACGTCGAGACGCGTGCCATCGCCGTAATAGATCTTGAAGCCGAAATTGCCTGCGGCGCGGATCATTTCCACGTCCGTTTCGATCAGCGAGACATCAATGTCGCGTGCAAGCAGGGCTTGACTGACGACCTGCCCAAAGCGCCCGAAGCCAATGAACAGGACGCGGCCGTTGAGGTCGTGTGCGTCCTCGACACCGTCACGCGATTCCTCCGGTTCGGGCGTCAGGCGCTTTTGTAGCATCACCACCAACGGCGAGAGCGCCATCGAGAAGATCACCACCGCTGTCATGATTGCAGCGGTGCGCGGATCGATGACGCCGCCGGCGAGTGCGGCGGCATAGATCACGAAGGCGAACTCACCGCCTTGCGCAAACAGCGCGGCGCGATGGATGGCTTCGCGATGATCGGCTTTTGCGAAACGCGCGACCGCGTAAACGGCTGCGCCTTGCACCGCCATGAACACCACGACGCCGATTGCGATCATCTGCCAATCGGCCAGCACCAGCGGCAAATTGAGCGACATGCCGACGCCCATGAAGAACAGGCCGAGCAGCAAGCCGCGGAACGGTTCGATGTCGGCTTCCAGCTGGTGACGAAAAGAAGACTCGGACAACAGCACGCCGGCGAGGAAGGCGCCGGTGGCCATCGAGAGCCCGCCCCATTGCATAAAGAGTGCGGCGCCGAGCACGACGAGCAATGCCGCGGCGGTCAGCACATCGCGGGCGCCGAGATTGGCGAGGATCGCGAAGACTGGATTGAGCAGATAGCGCCCGACGGCGAACACCGCGGCGATCGCAGTGAGCCCAAGTGCAGCGCTTTGCCAGAGCGGCGGTGCGTTGGCGGCGTGGCCGTGCGCGGCGGCGAGCAACGCAACGAGGGCGAGCAACGGCACGATGGCGAGATCTTGGAGCAGCAGCATTGAAGTGACGCGCTGACCTTCTGGCGTCGCAACTTCGCCAGCGTCTTCCATCATCTTCATGATCACGGCTGTCGACGACATCACGAAACCAGCGGCGGCGATCAGCGCGACGGGAAGCGCGCGCCCGAAGCCCATGACCACCACGAGCGTCAGCGCGGCGCCGGAGACCAGCACTTGCACGACGCCAAGCCCGAAGATTTCGCGGCGGAGTTTCCACAACTTCCCCGGGCGCATTTCGAGGCCGATGAGAAAAAGAAACATCACCACGCCGAGTTCGGCGACACTGAGGATCGCGCCTGGGTCGGTAATGACGTGCAGCGCGAACGGGCCGATCAGTACGCCGGCGGCGAGGTAGCCAAGCACCGAGCCGAGGCCGAGGCGCAGAAAAATTGGAGCAGCAACAACGCCCGCGCCCAGAAGCGCCACGGTTCGCGCCAGTTCGAGTCCTGCTTGGTGTTCCATTGCAATGCGTCCCTGCGCGAGGTGGGGCCTCCTAGCACAGGTTTGAAGGTTGCGGCGCCGGACAGGTTGCGCGGGCGCGAATCCCGCTATGTTCCCGCCTTCCCTCGTCCGGAGCGCGCGATGATCGAGAACACGAAACTCACGGCGCTTGTCGCCTCGCGCATTTGCCACGACATGGTCGAGCCGATGTCGGCGATCATCCAGGGCCTGGAGATGATCAAAGACGGCGACGGCAAGCCCGATCCGGATGCGCTGTCGCTGCTGGATAATGGCGTGGGCAAGGCTTGGGCGAAGCTGGAATTCTTCCGCTTCGCGATGGCCGGCGCGACGGCTGAGGGCGACTCTTCAATCGAGGAAGGCCACGCGGTCGCCGACAAGCTCTATGGCGTGCTGAAGCCGGAGCTGGTTTGGAATACGCCGAATGTAGCGATGCCGCGGCCGGCGGTGCGGGTGATCGTCAATTTGTTGCTGATCGCCAACGAATGCCTGCCGCGCGGCGGGACGGTTGAGCTGACGGCGGAAAAGCAAGGCGCCGCGGTCGAGATTGTTGTCATTGCGAAAGGACCGCGGGCGAAGCTGAAGGAAACCACAGCGCAAGCGCTGCGCGGCGACGAGAGCGAGTTGTCGGGCCACACGATTCAGCCGACGCTGACGGCGCTGCTGGCGCGTCAGGGCGGTGTGGAGCTGATCGCGCGGGAGAGCGAAGAGCGCGTGGACTTCGTGGCGCGGTCGCCGAACTTCAAACTGTAAGCGCGCGTTCGATCGTTTCGGCCTCAGTCTGCGGCTGAGTTAACGGCACAATAACACACGCGGCCCAGTGTTGGATGCGAATCCAGCTGGAGCCATTCATGAGACGCTGTCTCGTCGTCGACGATAGCCGCGTGATCCGCAAGGTCGCGCGCCGCATCCTTGAGGACATGCGCTTCGAGATCGAAGAAGCCGGCGACGGGCTTGAGGCGCTGCAGGCATGCCGGCGGCAAATACCGGATGCGATTTTGCTCGATTGGACTATGCCAGTGATGAGCGGCATCGATTTTCTGCGTCAGCTGCGTCAAGAGCCAGGCGGCGATCATCCGACTGTTGTGTTTTGCACGACCGAGAATGATGTCGAGCGCATCTCCGAGGCGCTCAAGGCCGGCGCCGACGAGTATATGATGAAACCGTTCGACGGCGACATTCTGCGTTCGAAGTTCGCTGAGGCGGGCCTCCTCTGATGCTCACGGATGCTGAGTTCGCCTTGGTGTCGCGTGAAGTGAAAGCGCGCTCCGGCGCGATGATCACGCGCGAGATGACCGGCGCTGCCGAGATGCGGCTGCAGCCGATTGCGCGGCGCGAGAATTTCGCGACCGTCGGCGAATTGATCGCGGCGGCGCGGATCCGGCCGGATGGCTACTTCTGGACGCTGATCACTGATGCGCTGGCGCTTTCGGAGACACGCTTCTTCCGCGAGCGCGCTATTTTTGCGCGGCTGACCAGCGAGATCATCCCGGCGGCGCTGCAGCGGCGCGGACATGAGCGGGTGCGGATCTGGTCGGCGGGTGCTTCGACCGGGCAAGAGGCC
>JACQAC010000068.1 GCA_016195245.1 Pseudomonadota bacterium | reverse complement strand
CTGAAATCAAACAAATCACGTCGAGCGTGTCGGTCTGATGCATGGCCGGATGTCGCGTCTGATCGCGCAAATGATCGGCCGCGCCAAACTGTGCGAAGCGCTCGCGCGCGGCCGCTTTGATCGCCTCGGGCGGTGCGCTTGCCGGTGGCGGCTCGATCACGAACCAGCGCACTTTCACATGCCCCGTGTCCGGCGAAAGCATCGGGGTATGTGGTCCGCGATCGGTCGCGTCGCGAACATCGAGCCGCTCGCTCAGCGCTTCGTGCCAAATTTCGTAAAGGCCGCCCAAACCCGGTGCGCCGATCTCGCTCGACGGCGGCGCGTCGACAATGATCAGCGAGCGTCCATCCGCGCCATCGCCGGTTATCACGCGCCGCATTGCATCGGCGAAAGCAGGGTGGCTCATCAATTGGCTCGCCGCGTTATGTACGGACTATCGAGCGGAAATGCCGGCACCGCGATGTCGAACCTGTGGCCGTCATCAACCCGCACCATCGAGTATGTCCCAACCATCACGCCCGAAGGCGCCGCCAACGGCGCGCCGCTCGTGTACGAGAAACTCTCGCCCGGCTTCAGCACCGGCTGCTCACCGACCACACCCGGACCACGCACATTTTGCGTTAGTCCATTTTCGTCGGTGATCGACCAGGCGCGAGACATCAGCTGCACTGTGTCCGGCGACAAATTGAGAATCTCGATCGTATAGGCCCAGAAATACCGCCCCTCGTCGGGCGCTGATTCCGCCGCCATGTACCGCGGCTGGACGCGCACCAGCACGCCGGAGGTCTCCTGTTCGAACATGGGCGCTAGTCTAGCTGGACAAAGCTGGCGATGCACGCCAGCAAAGCGCCATGACCGCCCAACACGGGGTATTGTCCGATAGCGAAATCAAGCGCGCCATTCAGCAAGGCTGGATCGCCGCCGAAACCGCATTCCTGGACGAGCAGATCCAGCCCGCCAGCGTCGATCTGCGCCTGGGTGAGCGCGCTTACCGGTTGCGTGCGAGCTTCCTGCCCGGCGCCGGCGCCAGCGTGCAAGGCCGGCTCGATTCCGAAACCGTGATGCACGAGATTGACTTGCGCGCGGGCGCAGTGCTCGAAACCGGTTGTGTCTATCTCGTGCAAGTGCAGGAGCGGCTGAAGCTGCCGCAGCACATTCACGGCGCCGCCAATCCAAAAAGCTCCACCGGCCGCGTCGATGTGTTTACGCGCCTTATCACCGATGGCGCGGCGTCGTTCGACTACATCCCGGTCGGCTTTCGCGCCAAGCGTCACTCCGGCGTCATCGATGTCGACCGCGTGGGCGCCTACGATCCGCGCGACTTTTGGGAACCGATGGAGGCGCGCAAGGGCCGCGTCGTGCTCGATCCCGGTCAATTCTACATTTTCGCGTCGAAGGAAAACGTCATCATCCCGGCCGATGAAGCAGCGGAGATGGCGCCGATCCGCCCGGAACTCGGTGAATTCCGCGCACACTATGCTGGATTCTTCGATCCCGGCTTCGGCATCGCGCCCAATGAAGGCCGCGCTGTGCTGGAGGTGCGCTCGCGCGATGTGCCGTTCATCGTTGAAGACGGTCAGCCCGTTGGCAAACTCGTGTTCGAGCCCCTATCTGGCCCGGTAGATCGGCTCTATGGCGAAGCTGGATCCAACTACCAGGGGCAGGGGCTCAAATTGTCGAAGCATTTCGCACCATGGCGTTGAGAACTGCGCTTGCCGCGTTCGTTGCGGTTCTGGCTGCGACGGCGTGCGCGGATGCGCGCACCGCGGCGCCGGCGGAGCCCGCTGTCTTCGCGGTGCGCGACGCGGACTCCACGATCTACTTGTACGGAACCGTGCATGTGCGTCCGAACGGCGCCGATTGGGGCGGCCCGATCGCCCATGCCGCACTCGCCGCGTCGGGCGACGTGTGGACCGAGATGGACATCTCGCCGGAAACTGATGCGCGCGGCCAGCAACTCGCGCGCCAGCTCAGCGCCGCGCCTGCGGATCGCCCGCTCTCGAGTTGGCTGACGTCGCGCGAAAACGCTCGCCTCGCTGCGCTCTGCGCGCGGCTGCACATCGAAGCGCGGGCGCTTGAACATTTGCAGCCGTGGGCCGCATCGCTGACGTTGACGCTCTTGCCAATCGTGCAAGCGGGCTACGATCCGCAGTCCGGCGTCGATCGCGATGTCGATGCCTACGCCGATGCGCATCATTTGCGCGAACACGCGTTTGAGACCATTGACGAGCAACTCGGTTTCCTTGCTGGCCTAAGCGCGCAGTTGCAGCGACAAATGCTGCTCGAAGCGATCAATGAGGCTGAGCAGGGACCGACCGAAATCACCCAGATGACTCATGCCTGGGAGCGTGGCGACACCAACGCTCTTGAGCGGAGCGTCGTCGACGAGACGCGCCGCGAATATCCTGAGCTATATCGAGTGCTATTCCTACGCCGCAATGCTGCCTGGTTGCCGGTCATCGAGCGCGAATTGGCAGGCAGAAACACCGAATTTGTCGCCGTAGGGGCCGGCCATCTGCTCGGCCCGGATGGCCTCATCGCGCAGCTGCGCGCGCGCGGTCTTCATGTCGAGCGTGTTACCGCGCCGCCAGCGCCTTAACGAGACACCTGAATGACGTCGCTGCCGCCGGTGCGATAGCGCGCGGCTTCGTCCGGCGTGAAATAGCCGTCGTGATTGGCGTCGAGCATGGCGAAGCGGCGTTCCGCGCATGCATCGAACTCAGCAAGCGTCACCCGCCGGTCGAAATTGGAATCGCATGACATGATCGGCTCGGCATCGCCGAGCAAGCCGTAAGCTTGTGCGCCGACGGGTCGTTCCGCTGGCGCGCTGCGATGGCTTCCCCGGATATTCACGTCGCTGGTCGTAACGATTTGATGGGTGCCGTTGTCGCGCACATGCGGCCCTGGCGGCGCCAGTGTATTGCCGATGGGCTCGCCCCCCCTCGGGCCCTCGACCAGTTCGGGCGCGGTCGCGCGCCAATACGCGGTGTCTTCGGCGGAGGTCAGTGCGCCGTCCTGATTGCTGTCAACCATCGCAAAGAATGCATTGGCATTGGCGATGAATTCGTCATGAGAGATGCGGGTGTCGTAATTCGTATCGGCGGCGCTGAACCAGAGATCGATGCCCCGCGCACCGGATGCATTGGCTCGGAACGGTTGCCCCATCGGGCTCACGAACAAGCTCGGGTGCCGTGCGGAATCGCCTGCCTGTGTCGGTTCGCCTGGTCGCGGCTGTGCGAACGCGGCCGCCGCGCCGAAGGTCAATACGCCAATCGCGCACATCATCAAAAGTCGCATGAGCACCACCCTTGCCGCGCCGCGTACGAGTGCAGCATGGCGAAATTTTGCCGAGAGGGCAGAAGCGGTCAATTGGCCAATATCAGCTTGGCCGAAAAACCTCTGGGCGAACGATTGGCGAGCTCAAGCTTGCCGCCATGCCCGTCCGCGATGGCTTGTGCGATCGCCAGGCCAAGCCCCGCGCCATTGGCCTCCGTGCGCGCGCCATCGCTCCTGAAGAACGGCGCGGCGACGCGCGCCAGTTGGTCTTGAGGCACGCCCGGTCCGTCATCGGTCACCTCCGCGACGACGCCAGCATCGTTTGCATAGACATGGAGTACGCCGGCGCCGGCGTACTTGGCGGCGTTTTCCGCCAGATTGCGCAAGGCGCGGGCAATTTCACTCGGTCTGCAGTCCACGGGCGCCGCCATCGGCGCGTCAGCGGTGATGTTGAGACCTATGTCCTGCAGCTCACCGCACAAGGTGCGCGCGATCTCGGCAAGGTCGACGCGAACCCGCGCCTCATCGCTCGTACCTGCGCGAGCAAGCGAAAGCGCTTGCTCAGTCAGCTGCTCCATCTCCGCGATCGGCGCCAACAAGCGCTGACGCACGGCTTCGTCCTCGATGAGTTCGGCGCGCAAACGCAATGCCGTGATCGGGGTGCGCAAGTCGTGACTGAGCGCCCAAAGCATCTGACGTTGTCGCCCCAACTGACGGCCAAGGCGCTCGGCCATGGCATTGAATGCAGTCGAAGCGCGCCGCACGTCATCGGGCCCGCTTACAGGCGCCACGACATTGGTCTGGCCGGATCCGAGCGCCCGTGCCGCAGCTGCGAGATCGGCGAGAGGGCGACCGATCTGACGTGAGATGAGCGCGGCGCCTGCCGTCGTCGCGATGAGCACTACGAGCGACGAGATCAACATGCTGAGCGGCGCCGGGCGCGGACCCGGAAGACGAACCACGGCATTCAACCAGGATCCGCCGTCGAGGCGCACTGCAAATGTAACTTCGGTGATTTGGATGATTGGCGCATTGCTCTCAGGGGGGGCTCGCACAACAGCGTCAGCGTCGTCCGGCGGCGGTCCGCGCGGCGCGTCGGCGCGGCCGGGGTAGTGATCGCCACGGTGGAGGCGAGACCAGCGGCGCGAAGACACGTCCACGGTGCGGGATCGAGCCTGCACAGTTGCGCCGTCCAAGCGGTCGGATAGCGCGCCGGCGAGGCGCGCGCCGTCACCAGCCGATGAGATCACGGCTGGCGTGCGATCAAGCGTGTAGCGAATCCCAAAATCGCGGATCGTTTGCACCAGCGCCGGTCGCTGCTGTGGCAAGGCAAGCCGTAAGCGCTCAGTCGTGTAGGCGACGCGCTCGATGACTGTTGTCTCCGCCGCGCGCCGCAACGCCGCGCCGCGCTCGTTGGAGAACATGATCAAAGCGACAGCTGACGAGACGGCGACGGCGACAATTGTCACCAGCACTAGCCGCCCCGTCAGCGTGCTGAAAGGCCGCCAGGTCACGTTTTTTCGACGGGGGCTGTGAAGACGTAGCCGCCGCCCCAGACGGTCTTGATCAGTTTCGGCGATTTCATATCGACCTCGATCTTACGCCGCAGGCGGCTGACCTGGGTGTCAACCGCGCGGTCGAACACATCGGCGCCGCGGTCAAAGGCAAGATCAAGGAGTTGATCGCGAGTCAGCACGATTTTCGGGCGCTGCAGGAAGGTAAGCAGCAACCGATACTCGCCCGTACTGAGTTCGTGGGTAACGCCGTCATCATCGACGAGCTCGCGCTCGGCGACCTTCAGCGTCCAGCGGTCGAACCGCAGAGCCTCGCCACTCGGCGCCTGTGCCTCCGGAGGTAGGGCGTGCGTGCGGCGCAGAACCGCGTCCATGCGCGCCATCAGCTCGCGCGGATTGAAGGGTTTCACCATGTAGTCGTCGGCGCCGACTTCGAGGCCGATGATCCGATCCAGATCCTCGCCGCGCGCGGACAGGAGGATGACCGGGATGTTGTTTGTCTCGCGGATATGACGGCACAACGACAAGCCGTCCTCGCCCGGCATCATGATGTCTAGGACGACAAGATCGATGCGGTTCTCCTTGATCGCCTTGCGGGCCGCCTCGGCGCTATCGACGGCGGTCGCGCGCCGGCCATTCTTGCGCAGGAATTGCGCCAGCGATTCGCGTATTTCGCGATGGTCGTCGACGACCAAGATGTGCGGATCCTCCAGCATGACAAAAAAATGTGAGGGGGATTGCCCCAAAAATCTAGCGAGCGTGCGTCTCCGACCTGTGCCAAACTTTGCCGGCGGGCTTGGACGACATATTTAGTCAAACAGGAGGTCCGGATTGCCTTAGGAACGCCAAGGTCGGCGGCGCTTGTTCCAGGCTACGGTCGGAAAAGGGGTACTGGATGCGTTTGAAGGCTTTGGCAGTGATCGCGGCGTCTGCTGCAGGCGTTGCGGCGTGCGCCACCGGCGGTGGCCCGGGCACGCACCCAAACGAACCAATCCGCGCCCTGCTGTCGGCGGACGTGATGATGTTCGTCAGCTGGGACACCAATGGCGATTTGAGCGTAAGTCCCGACGAAATCGAAGCCGGCATCACGCGCGAGTTCAACCGCGCCGACGCCAACCATGATGGCCGCATTGAGCCAATCGAATATCAGGCCTGGGCGAACGCGGTGCTTGGCGGCACCAATATGGGTCCGTATCGGCTCGATTTTGACCGCAACGTCGACAACGCGATTACGCGCGAAGAGTTCGCCAACGAAATCCACGGGCGCGCTCGTGACTACGACACTGACGAGAATGGCTCTCTATCGCGCGCTGAGTTTGTACGGCTCGTCGGCCAGGCGCGCCCCGTGCGTATGCCCGGCGTGCAGGTGAATCCGCAGGTTGGCACTGAGCGTCCCCGGAACTGACACGGTTTGGCGCCAGTCAGGCGATGAGTGAGATAGTTTCGACAAGAACCGCGCGCAATCTTGAGTGATCGGCGAACGGCCCCTCCCAGTCGTTCGCCAGCGGCGCTCATCCCCCCAAGCGACCGCATGAAGTGACGGCCGGCGCTTTCCCCCAGCGCCGGCCGTGTTCATTTGCTGCTTGACGACACACTTTGTTGCACCTCCGACGAAGGGTCGAAAACTCCATCCCGCAAAAGAAGAGATGGTCATACCTGAGCCGCAGAGGACGTTTTCGAGTTGGAGTGGAAGGTCATGCGACGACTAATACTCGGTGCAATCGGATTGGCGGCGCTGGCAAGCGCTTACGGCGTCGCGCAAGCACAAGCCGGCATGTCGGGTGACAGCCATGGGCGCGTCGGCTTTTTTATGCGCGGTGACGCGAACAACGATGGCGTCGTGACGCGTCAGGAATGGGATACATTCCGCGCAGCCGAGTTCGTGCGCCTCGATGCCAATCACGATGGCCAGCTCTCACGCGACGAAATGCGCGCCGGCCGCCATTGGGGCGTGCATAGGCGAGGTGATCCAAATGGCGGACCGCCAAGCGAGAGCCACGACCGCGGCAGACATTTCGACTTGTCGAGGCTGGATGCCAATCATGACGGCAACATCTCGCGCCTGGAGTTCTTGGCGGGACCAAACGAACGCTTCGATCGACTCGACACGAACCATGATAGCGTGATCTCCGCGTCGGAGTCGCAAGCTGCGCAGCAACGTATGGCGGAGCGCCGCGCGCATCGCCCCAATCCAGACAGCAATGGCGATGGGGTCATCTCTCGCACCGAATGGGACGCGATGGGTGCTGCGGTGTTTGAGCGTTTGGATGCCAACCATGACGGACGCGTGACGCGCGAGGAAGCCGAAGCTGCTCGTCCCCGCAGAGGCGAGTGAGCTTACGGAAACGCGGCCGGGTTCTGGCTCATTGCCCGGCCGCGTCGTCCATGAATGATGGAACCAGAGCTTGGTCGAAAGCGTCCGCTCGCGGCGGGCGATTTTCATAGGCCAAGAGACTTTGCAGGCTAGAGTGAAGGACACGATGGACCAGGGAAGCGCCATGAACGCACCCGTTGCGCAGCCAGCGACACAAAGCATGCGCGATCACGCGCACGCGATGTGGTCGAAACGGCCGGGCTTGCTGCGCGGGCGCAACCTTTGGATCGTCGGTGGCGCGCTTCTCGTCCTGCTGGCGCTCTGGTTCATGTTCAAGGGCGATGGCAATGCCAATCCGTATCGCACAGCGCCGGTCGATCGCGGCGCGATTTCGCGTTCGGTAAGCGCGACGGGGACGTTGCAGCCTGTTGTCTCCGCCAACGTTGGTTCAACCGTGTCGGGCCCGGTGCAGAGGGTTGAGGTGGACTACAACACGCCGGTGCGGGTGGGGCAGGTGCTTGCTCGCATCGACCCGACCTCGTTCCAGCAACGCGTCACACAATTGCAGGCGTCGCTCGCGCAGGCGCAAGCGCAATATGCTACAGCAAACGCCGACTATCAGCGCTACGTTGCGCTTAGCAACGCCGGTTTCGCTTCGGCGCAGTTGATGCAGCAACAGCGCGCCGCGCGCGACACTGCTTCAGCGGCGGTCGCTGGTGCTCGCGCCAATTTAGCGAGCGCGCAAACAGACTTGTCGCGAACGGTGATCCGCTCGCCGATCAACGGTGTCGTGGTTGATAAACAAGTCAGCGTTGGCCAGAGCGTCGCCGCGAGCTTTCAAGCCGCGACTCTGTTCACGATCGCGCAGGATCTTTCGCATCTACAGGCCAATATCTCCGTGGACGAAGCCGATATCGGCGATGTGCGCCAGGGGCAGGAGGTGCAGTTCACCGTCGATGCGTTTCCGGATCGCGACTTCCGCGGCGTGGTGAGCCAGGTGCGCCAGCAGGGCGTCTCGGACCAGGGTGTGGTCAGCTACACGGTGGTGGTCACCGCCGATAATCCGGATCAAACATTGCTGCCGGGCATGACCGCGAATGCAGATATCGTCATTGAGCGGCAGAACGACGTGCTGCGTGTCCCGACGACAGCGCTGCGCTTCCGTCCTTCCGATCCAGATGTTGCCGCGCGCGGTCAAGCGCTGCTGCGTGGCAACGGCCAACGTGGCGGCGCGGCTGGCGCGCAGAGCGGCGGTCAGCGCGGCAACTGGAGCGGCGGCGGTCAAGGGGACGGCCGCGGCGGCCAGCGCATGGTCCAACAAATGGCGCAGCAATTGCAGCTGACGCCGGCGCAACAGGCGACGGTGCAGCAAGCCGTCCAAAGCGCCATGCAAAACGCACCGCCGCCAAGCGCAGACGGGACGACCGACCGGCGCGGCATGATGCGCGAGCTTCGCCAAGCGGCGCTCGCCGCGTTGCAGCCGTCGCTTACCGCGCAACAACGCCAATTGCTGGCGCAGATTCAGCAAGGCGGCGATCCACGCCGCGAAGTCCGCAATCAGGCTGTCGTCTGGGTGCTGCGCGGCAATCTGCCGACACCTGTTGTGGTGTGGACCGGCATCGCCGACAACACCAACACACTGCTCTACAGCGGCCTGAATGAGAATGATCAAGTCATCATTGGCGGCGGTCCGCCAGCGCAAACGCAGCAACGCAACGCCAGTCCGTTTGGCGGCCCGCGCGGGCCGGGTGGCGGTCGCGGCTTCCGGGCCGGCTAATGGAAGCGCTGATCGCCGCCGAGCAGTTGGTGAAACTCTATCAGATGGGCGAAGAGACCGTTCACGCGCTTGATGGCGTGAGCTTCACCATTGGCCGTGGCGAATACTGCGCGATCATCGGTCCGTCTGGCTCCGGCAAGTCCACGTTGATGAACCTGATCGGCGGTCTCGACACACCAACCTCTGGACGACTTATCATCGATGGCGCGGACGTCGGCGAAATGGCTGACCAAAATCTCGCGCAGTTTCGCAACAGCATGGTTGGCTTCGTGTTTCAGAGTTTCAACCTCCTGGCGCGGCAGACGGCGCTCGAAAACGTCGAACTGCCGATGATCTATGCCGGTATCGATCCAAGAGAGCGCAAGGAGCGCGCCGCGGAATTGCTTGCGCGCGTGGGGCTCGGTTCGCGCATGGGCCATCGCCCGACGCAATTGTCTGGTGGACAGCAGCAGCGTGTCGCTATTGCGCGCGCGCTTGCGGGACGTCCGGCTCTGCTGTTGGCCGACGAACCCACCGGCGCGCTCGATACCCACACAGGCGAAGAAATCCTGCAACTCTTCGCGGACCTCAACAAAGAGGGTGCGACCGTTGTGGTTGTCACTCACGATCCGGAAGTGGCGGCCTTGACCAAGCGCACCATCGAAATGCGCGATGGGCGCATCGTCGGCGACCACATGAACGAAAGCGTCGCCGCTTGATCCGCACCTCAGACCTCGTCGGTGGCGCGCTCCGCGCGCTGCAAGCCAATCCGATGCGCTCAGCGCTTACGGCGCTCGGCGTGATCATCGGCGTCAGTTCGGTCGTCGCGATGGTGGCGCTCGGTTCAGGCGCCCAATTGCAGGTCGAGCGGTCCATCAACAGTCTCGGCTCCAACTTGTTGATCGTTGTGCCGGGCGCGGCGCAGTCGGGTGGCGTGCGTTTTGCCGTTGGCGGCGGTGGGCGAGACACACTCACGCTTGCTGACGCCGAGGCGATTGCGCAAGTTGAGGGCGTCACCGCTGTGGCGCCGTCGCAGCGCGGCGCGGCGCAGATCGTCGCCAATGGCCTCAATTGGAATACGCAAATCCAAGGCGTGACACCGGCCTATATCACCGCTCGTGACTGGCAAGTCGCCTCTGGGCGCATGTTCGACGACACCGAGGAGCGCCAGGCCCGCAAGGAAGTGCTGCTCGGGCAGACCGTCGTCACAAATCTTTTTCCGAACATGGACCCGATTGGCCAGACCATCCGCATCAGCGGCGGCGCCTACGAAGTGATCGGTGTCTTGGCCTCGAAGGGCCAAAGCGGCTTTCAGGACCAGGACGATATCGTCCTCGCGCCCCTGACGACCGTGAAACGCCGTATCTCCGGACGTAACGGCAGGGCCGACACCGTCAGCCAAATTTCCATCAAGGCTGCATCCGGAGACGAGCTCGACCGCATCCAAGAGGATGTGACGGAGCTGCTGGGGCAGCGCCACCACACCAATGGGGACAATGACGATTTCACCGTCCAAAACCTCGCGTCCATCGCTCAGACGGCGCAGCAGACCACCCAGGTGTTCACCTATCTTCTGGGGGGAATTTCGGCTGTCTCCCTGCTGGTCGGCGGTATCGGGATCATGAACATCATGTTGGTCTCGGTTACGGAACGGACGCGCGAGATTGGCTTGCGCAAGGCGCTCGGCGCCCGCCAGGCCGACATCCTCCACCAATTCGGTCTGGAGGCGATCACGCTTTCGGTGGCCGGTGGCGTGGTGGGGCTGTTGCTCGGTATCCTCGGCGCTTGGGGAATGACGACTTTGTTTAACCTGCCCCTTGTAATTTCACCGCTTAACGCGGCCCTTGCGATCGGTTTCGCGGGGCTGGTCGGAGTGGTATTTGGCGCCTATCCGGCGTGGCGGGCAGCCCAGCTCGATCCGATCGAAGCGCTGCGGCGGGAGTGAGGAAGAAATTCTCATGCGCATTCTGATGGCTTCACTCCTGGCCTTGGCGACCGCATCGCCAGCGGTCGCTGAACCGCTCAATGAGGCGATGCTGTCGGCGGTGCAAACCAACCCGGTGCTCGCCGCCCAAAAGGCTCGTTTGAACGCCACGCGTGAAGCGCTGCCGCAAGCCTGGTCGGAAGCGTTGCCGCAGATTTCGCTGTCCGCTGGCGCTAGCAACAGCGATACCGATCACACGGCGCCGCTCGCGGACCCGCCAGCAAGCCGCGATTGGTCAGCCACCGCCAACGGATCGCAATTGCTGTTTGCTTCTGGACGTATCATTGCAACGACACGCGCGGCACGAGCGGAGATCCGCGGCGCCGTCGCCGACTACAATGAGGCGCTGCAAGACTTATTGCTGAATGTGACGACAGCCTATGCGGACATGCTGCAATCGCAGGCCGTCGTGCAGGCGCAGCAAACCACTGTTGACAATCTCACCACGCTCGCCCGTTACGCTCAGGCGCAGTTTGACGCGGGCGTGGTGACGCGCACCGATGTCGCGCAAGCGCAGGCGCGCTTGGCTCAAGCGCGCACCCTGCTGGTTCAATCACAAGGCGCCATGGTTGCGGCGGTGCAGGCCTACATTCGTCTTGTTGGCCATCCGCCGGCGGACTTGTCTTCACCTCCGGACGCGGCAAGCTTGCCGGCCGATTTGCAGACGGCGCTCGACGCCGCCGGGCGCGGGAGCTTTGTGCTTGCGAGCGCCCTCGCGGCGGTGGACCAGGCGCACGCCAATGTTCAAGTCGCCGCGTCAGCCGGACGCCCAACTGTCAGCCTGCAGGCCAGCCATTCGGTCAGCGGCGAGTGGGGGCACAATGCCAGCGACACGCAGCCGACCGACGATTCTGTTGGCTTGCGCTTGAGCTGGCCGCTTTTCCAAGGCGGCATGGTCCGTTCGCGCATTCGCCAATCGGACGCGCTCGCGACGGCATCCAACTACGATCTGGTTGCCGCGCAGCGCTCGGTGCAGGAAAGCGTGACCAACTCCTGGACCGCCCTCGCCAGCGCGCGCTCATCGGTCGATTCAGCGCAGCAACAACTGACCGCTGCGGAGCTGGCCTATCAGGGCATTCGGCTGGAGCAGGAGACGGGGCTGCGTTCGACCATCGATGTGCTCAACCAGGAGCAAGACCTGCTGACCGCGCGCCTTGCGCTGGCGCAGGCGCAGCGCGATCTTATCGTGGCCGAGCGAGCGATGCTCGCGTCCATGGGCCAATTGCAGGTGCCCAATGACGAGCACGCGCCGCGCGATCATCTGCGCGGACGGCAGTAGAAGCCACGCGCTTTCGGGAGGTGGAGTTCATGCGCGCTTGGATTGTCGGCTTGGCGATTTTGGCGGCGGCGTGCTCGGTCGAAACAAACGGGCATGGCGGTCGCGGCGGTTACACCGTCGATATTCGGGCGGCCGACAATGAGGCCGTCTATGTGGTGACGGCGCCCGATGGGCGCGTTGCGGCAGCCCGCTCGCACGAAGGCACTTCCGCTATGCTCGATCCGCAAGCTCTGCAACAAGCGCTTGCCGCCATGCCGGCGCCGAGCACCAATTCGCGCTACGACGACCACGAAGTATCGATCCGCGCGCCGGGATTCTCGCTGCAAGCCTCCGGCGATGACGATGGCGAGAACACCGACAGCGGTGCAGATCACCGCGATCGTCAGGCGACGACCACCACGACCACGACAGCGACGACCGCATCTGGTGAAAAGCCGGCGGCCAGCTCTAGCAGCAGCGAGCAGCATGGCCGCGGTCACGTCTCGATGAACATCGGCGGCTTCAGCATGGACGCGGAGGGCAACGGCGACGACGGCAACGGCCGCGCGCACGTGCATTTCGCGGGGTTGAGCGCTCACGACGCGCGTCATTTCATTACAGATGCTGATGAACTTTCGCCACAGGTGCAGGCGCAAATGTTGACGGCGCTGGGACTTTCCCAGGACGATAAGTAGAACTCCACAAGCGCCCGCAGCTTGCGCAGGCGCGCTTCATTGCGTTTCCTGAACGCCTCGATTCGGGGACCGCCGTGAAAACTCGCTTTCATCGCAAGGCCGCAGCTTTCATGGCCGCGCTGCTTCTGTCCGCTCCCGCCGCGCGGGGTGCTGAAGGCATGTGGACGTTCGACAACTTTCCGAGCGCACGCATGCAGTCGGAATTGCACTGGGCGCCGGACCAGGCCTGGCTCGATCATGTGCAGGCCGGTGTTGCGCGGCTGCCAAACTGTTCGGCTTCAGTGGTGTCCAGCCAGGGCCTGGTGCTTACCAACGAACACTGCCTCACCGATTGCCTCGAAGCCGCGTCACCCGATGACGGCAACTTTGTCGAGGCGGGTTTCAGCGCTCGCGCGCGAAAGGAGGAGCTGCGCTGCCCGGGTTTGGCGTTGCAGGTGCTGGTCGACATCACCGATGTCACGCCACGCATTCAGGCGGCCGCCGCCGCTGCGCCGGAAGGATTTGCGCGGGCCCGTGACGCCGAGATCGCGCGCATCGTGGAAGGTTGCGCCGGTAGTTGCGAAGTGGAGACGCTCTACGAAGGCGGGCGCTATGCGCTCTACCGCTATCGCCGTTTCGATGACGTGCGGCTGGTGTTTGCGCCTGAGCGGGCAATGGCTGCATTCGGCGGCGATGCGGACAACTTCGAATTCCCGCGCTACGCCGCCGACTTCGCGTTCCTACGCGTCTATGAGCACGACGCACCTGCCGCGACGCCGGCGCATCTCACGATGCTCTTCGGCCCGATATCCGCCAACGATGTGGTTATCGCGGCAGGCAATCCGGGCTCGACCCTGCGCCTACAGACTGCCGCGCAACTCGCATTCTTGCGCGATGTCGAGCTTCCCTGGCGCATTGGCATGCTCACGCAGGCGCGTCAGCGCATGGCCATCTTCGCACAAGCGTCGCCGGAACATGCGCGCATCGCGGAGCCGACAATGTTGAGCTTGGACAACGCCTCCAAGGCCTTCGATGGTTGGCTGCTGGCGCTGCGTGATCCCGCCCAGTTCGCACGCGTCACCGCGCGTGACGCAGACCTGCAAGAGCGAGTGCATCGCAATCTCGCGGCTCGTCGCGATATCGGGGACGCCTGGGGCGATATCGCGCACGCGGAAACCGCGAACGCGACGGCGTTCCTGCCGTACCAATATCTCGAATTGCGCGCCGGCGAGCGCTCGCAATTGTTTGCCTGGGCGCGCGATATCGTTCGTGGCGCCGCGGAACGCGCGAAACCCGAAACTGAGCGACTGCCACGCTACCGCAATGATCGCTTGTGGGCGGTGACGCGTGGCCTGCAAAACAATGCGCAGGTCGATCCGGCTTGGGAGGCGCTCAACTTACAGATTTGGCTCGAGAGCGTGCGCGCGCAGCTGCCGGCACGCATCACGGCGGTTGCACACGTGTTTGGGGGTGAAAGTGCAGCAGTGCTGGCGCAGCGGCTCTCACAATCGCGTTTGGCGGATTCGACCTATCGCCAGCAACTCTGGGATGGCGGCGCATCGGCGCTGGCGGCCTCGGATGATCCGATGATTCAGTTCGTCCTGCGCTGGGACGGCGATGCTCGCGCCGCGCGTTCGCGTTATGAAACATTGGTGGCTGCGCCTATCGCGCGGGCCCAGGAGCGCATCGCTCAAGCGCGGTTCCGCGCTTTCGAGCTCAGTCAATATCCAGACGCCACCTTTAGTCCGCGCTTGTCCTACGGGCGCGTTGAAGGGTGGAGCGAAGATGAGCGCTCGGTCGCTGCCTTCACGCGCCTCGGTGAATTGTATGAGCAGGCCGGTGCGCCGCCACGCGCCTTAACGCCCGCATGGGAGCGCGCGCGAGGCGCGCTTGATCCGCAAACCGTGTTCAACCTCGTCACCAGCACCGACCTCATCGGCGGCAGTTCGGGCAGTGCGTTGCTCGATCGGGAAGGCCGCGTGATTGGTGTTGTGTTTGACGGCAACGTGCATTCGCTCGGTGGCGAATTCTTCTACGACGGAACGCTCAATCGCAGCATTTCGGTTTCATCGGCGGCCATCGCGGCCTCGCTCTCCCATGTCTATGGCATGAACGATCTGGTCGGCGAGTTACAGGGCGTTACGCCAGCGCCGCGTTCAGAAACGCCGTCATGCGATCAAGCGCGGCGAAGGTCTGACTGCATGGAAAGGCGATGAAGCCGTGCGCGGCGCCGGGATAGACCGCAAGTTCGCCGCGATTGCTGGCGGCGATCCACCGGGCGTGCATAAACAGGCTGTCGTCTAACAGAGCATCGCCGGTTCCGACCGTGAAGAGGGCAGGGCACAGACCTTTGAGGTCGGCATAAAGTGGCGAGAGCGAGGGACCGCGGCGCTCTTCGCGTGACTTACCTGGCAGGAAGGCGTCGCAAAATTTCTCGATGTCGAGCGTACGCAGCACCAGGCGGTGATCATCGCCGAAGGCACGCGCGCTCGGGGTAAGTCCGAGATCGAACACGCCGAACACCAAATTCGCCGCGTGAAATGGATTGCGCCCAAGCGCATCGCGTATGCGCAACATGGTCAGCGCCGAAAGGTGCGCGCCGGCGCTCTCGCCGCCGATCGTGAATTTGGTCCCGCCGAAATCGGAGAGATGTTCGCGAACCCAATGCGCCGCCGCTTCGCAATCGTCAGGTCCCGCCGGGAACGGATGCTCGGGGGCAAGCCTGTATTCAATGCTGATCGCGGTCAGGCCCGTCTCATCGGCGATGCGCTCCAGCATTCGGTCCTGCTGATCGGCTGCGCCAAGCACGTGGCCGCCGCCGTGAATGTGGAGATAGACGCCGCGCGGATTGGCCGGTGCAATGACGCGCAATGGAATCTTGCCGCCGGGGCCTGCGATCTCGATCCAACGCGCGCGTTCCGATTTCGCTGCCGCCGGAAACACGCCTTCGCCGCGGGCGCGCGCGGCGCGCACTTTGTCGGCGCCAACCTCCCACCATTCCGGCATCCCGGTCATGGCCTTGACGATGGCTTCGTTGATCTGGCGGGTGTCGGCGGGAATGGCGCCGTCACTGAACAGCGATGGATCGAAGGGATTGCTCATTTCAACCCACCCATCTTGCGAATAGCGCTCCATTCCACGCTCGTCACCGGCTGCACGGAGAGGCGCGAATTGTTCACCAGCACCATATCGGCGAACTTCTTATCCGCCTTGATCGCGGCTAGCGTCACCGGGGTCTTCAACGGTTCGACCGGCTTCAAGTCAACGCACACGAAGCTCCCAACCTTATCCGTAGGGTCGGCATAAGCTTCCTTTACCACGCTGCTGACGCCCACGATCTCTTTGCCTTCCCCGGAGTGATAGAAGAAAACGAGATCGCCCTTCTTCATCGCTTTGAGATGCGCCTTGGCTTGGTGGTTGCGGACGCCGGTCCAAACATCCACGCCTTTCTTAACATGCTGGTCCCAGGACCAGGTGTCGGGTTCGCTCTTCACCAGCCAATGCGCGCTCATGCAGCCTCGCGAAATCAGACGCGCGCTTCGAACACCAAATTGAAGGGCGTCTCCGTCGCGCGCCGGAATTTAGCGAAGCCGGCGTCCTTGACCACCTTTTTCAGGCGCGCTTCACCGGCTTGTGCGCCGAGGCCTAATCCCACCTCCTGGCTCTTGGAGGCAGGGGTGCAAATGAAGGTCGACGCCGCGTAATAGATCCGCCCAACCGGATTGAGATTATCGGCCAGATCGTCGTTTGCATAAGGCTCGACGATCATCCAGGCGCCGTCCTTCGCCAGCGTTTCCTTGACGTGCTTTCCAGCGCCGATGGGATCGCCCATGTCGTGCAGGCAATCGAAGAAGGTGACCAGATCATAACCGTTCGCCGGAAAGTCCTTGGCGCTGGCTTGCGCGAACGTGATGCGCTTCTCGACCCCCGCTTCCTTCGCGAGTTGCTTGGCGCGTGCGATCGACGGCGCGTGATAATCGTAGGCGTAGAATTTTGAATTGGGGTAGGCGAGCGCCATAAGGATGGTCGAGGCGCCGTGGCCGCACCCCACATCGGCGATCTTTGCACCCTTCTCCAATTTCTCCTTCACCCCTTTGAGCGCGGGGATCCATTGGGAAACCAAGTGATTATTGTAGCCGGGGCGGAAGAAGCGTTCGGTGCCGCGGAAGAGGCATTGCGAATGTTCGTGCCAACCCACACCGCCGCCTGACTTGAAGGCTTCGGCAATCTTCGGTTCATCGAGCCACATGCATTGGGCGACTTCGAATGCTCCAGCGAAGAACGCGGGGCTGCCTTCATCGGCGAAGGCGCAGGCCTGTTCGGGCGTCAATTTGAATTTCTTCGATTTGGCGTTGTAGTCGACGTAGCCAGCCGCGGCCTGCGCCGAGAGCCATTCGCGTAGATAGCGCTCGTCCAAGCCAGTCTTCTCTGCGAGGTCTTTTGCTGTCACAGACTTGCCATCGCCCATGGCTTTGTAGATGCCGAGTTTGTCTCCGAGCAGGACGAGCGCGCCGGTGGCGATGGCGCCGAGATCGCCGACGAGGCGGCCCATCAGCACATCTAATTTTTCCGGATCAGGCGACTTCATGGAAACCCCCTCATGCCGTTGAGGTGGCGAGCTAACGC
Organism: Pseudomonadota bacterium; assembly: GCA_016195245.1. Lineage (GTDB taxonomy): Bacteria > Pseudomonadota > Alphaproteobacteria > Caulobacterales > Aquidulcibacteraceae > Vitreimonas. Next base: position 5,971 of record JACQAC010000068.1, on the reverse strand, counting down.
TCATTGTCGTGCGACTGCAAGTAAATCGCGCTTCCGCGTTTTCGGAACTTCGCGTCCAACGAATACGTTGACCGTCCTTCTGCGGTCCAGAAATTCCCGTCCCAGGGTTGCGCGCCGACGGCTGGTCGATCAATTGCCTCGTCGCGGGCGCGATGCCTTGATCTTGGCGAGAAGCTTCGCGACCATTGCTCTGCAATGGACACAGCGCTGGAAGCAGAAGGGTTGACCAAGCGCTTTGGCGCGTGTTCCGCCGTTGAAGACTTGAGCTTTGAGGTGAAGCGCGGCGAAATTTATGGCGTGCTCGGGCCAAATGGCGCCGGCAAGAGCTCTACCATGCGCATGTTGGTCGGTGTGCTGCACCCAAGTGCAGGGCGGGTGACTATCAACGGTGCGCACTTAACGCGCGAGGTCCTGCGTGGCGTTGGCTATTTGCCGGAGGAGCGCGGTCTTTATCGCAACATGAGCGCGCGCTCGGCCATTGCTTACTTGGCGCGCCTGAAAGGGCTGCCAAGCCGCAAGGCGCACAAGCGCGCCGACGAATTGCTGACAGCGCAGGGGCTCGGCAAGGTTCGGCGAAGGAAGATCAAGACTTATTCTAAGGGCATGGCGCAGAAGGTGCAGGTGCTCGCCGCCGTGGCGCACGAGCCGGACATCATCATCCTTGACGAGCCATTCGCGGGGCTTGACCCCGTCAATCAGCGCGGCTTGGAAGATCTGATCCGCGCACAAGCCGCGGCTGGCCGCACGGTTCTGTTCTCGACCCACGTGATGGAGCACGCAGAGCGATTGTGCGACCGCATTCTGCTCATCAATGGCGGCCGAAAGGCGTTTGAGGGCAGCGTTTCTGAAGCATTGGCGTTGGCGCCGAGCGTGGCAATGTTGGAGACTGACGGAGACTTCGATCTCGCCGCCGCACTCGCGGCGCGCGGCTTCAACATTGTCGCCGACGGCCAGGAGCATGGAAGCCACCGCTGGCACGCGCGTTTGGAAAATGGCGTCGGTTCGCGGCAATTGCTCTCCGCGTGCGTCGAAGTGGCCGCGCCGCTGAGCCTCTTCGAACCTGCGCGCGCCAGTTTGCATGAAGCGTTCGTGGCGTTGGTCGGTGGTGATGCCGCCAGGAAGGCGGTGGAGTAGGCGATGGGCGCGATCTCTCTCATCGCTCGCCGTGACTATTTCGCCTATATCGGCGCGTGGGGATTCTGGGCGTCCCTGCTCTTGGCGCCGCTGATCCTCGCGGCGTTGACAGTTGGACCGTTGTTTCTGTCGCGCACCGAGCCGCCGCGTTTGCTGGCCATTCTGGCGGAGCGGCCTAGCGATGCAGCGCTTGCGGCGCAAGCGTTCGCAGATGACGCGCGGGATCGATTCTGGCGAGATATTTCGAGTTATCTCGATACCGCTGCGCCCAGCCAGAAGCAGGCGACGCTCGCTGCGTTTGATGCGGCGCCCGATCGGCGTGCTGCGATCGCGGCCGCCCGCGCGGTAATCGAAAGGCGTGCGCCGCAAGCCTTGAGCAACTTCCCAGCGCCGTCTCCGCGTTACTTGGTTGTTCCGGCGCCTTCGTCCAACATCAGCGACCTGCGTGGTTATCTTGACGGTCAGCGCACTTTGCCAGATGGCCGCGCGCTCTACGGCGCGATCAATATTCGACGTACTGCAACCGGCCCGGCGATCGAATATTGGAGCGCCAATCTTTCGCATCAGGAGCCGCTGGCGATCGTGCGCGAGGCCGTGCGCACGGCGATGCGGCGCGAGGTGCTCGCGCAGCACGGCGTCGATCGCGCGGAATCCGACAGGCTTGACGCGCTCGAACCGCAGACGCAGCAATTCGATCCGCGGCCCAGCGCCCCGCAAGGCCGCATCACACTGCGCCAGCGCGCGCCATTCTACGCGGCGATCCTGCTGTCCTTCATCCTTTGGAGCGTTGTGTTCTCGACGGCGAACATGCTGCTCAACGGCGTGATCGAGGAGAAGTCCAACAAAATCCTCGACACGCTGCTCACCAGCGTCACGCCTTTGGAATTGCTGGTTGGAAAGTTGCTGGGCGTCGCTGCGGTCAGCGCCACGCTGTTCTTGGTCTGGGGCGCGCTGGGCGGCGTTCTGCTCAACGCTGCAGCCTTGCGCATGGGCGATTCCATGCTGGGCCAAGTCGCGGCGGGTTTCCTTGACCCAAGGCTGCTCGCGGCGTTCTTGATTGGCTTTGTCGCTGGCTATTTGATTTATGGCGCGATCTTCCTGGCATTCGGTGCGCTTTGTGAATCCATTCAGGAAGCGCAGACGGCGCTGGGCGTCGCGACGTTGATCATGGCGCTACCGATGATGCTCATCGCGCCAGCGCTCGATAATCCCAATGCGCCGTTGATCGAGGCGGCGTCTTGGGTTCCGCTGTTTACGCCCTTTATGCTTTTGATGCGCGCGCCTGCCGGACTCGGATGGGCGGAGATTGTCGGCATGGGGGCGTTGATGTTTGGGTTTGCCGCACTTGTCCTATGGTTGGCGTCGCGCGTGTTCCATGCCGGCGTTGTCGATCAAATGAGCCTGGCGCGGCGAAAGACCTAGGCGTCGCGCCAACCAAACATCGCTAAGGTGTGGCCTTCGGGATCCTTGAAGGCCCGTAGGCACAATTCGCGGCCTTCAGCCTTCTGAAGGACGATGGCATTGTCGTTGAGCCAGCCCACGCTTGCTTTCGTCAATGACGCCTCCGTCGCGCCCCAGGCCGTTGGCTCGAAGTAAAGTGTCGCGTCGCCGCCGATGGTCGTGCCTGGATATTTCGGGCCGATCATGAACATGACGCCGCCAATCTCGAGGAAGTGCATGCCCGTAGTTTCGAAGGCGTAGCGAAAGCCGAGCACGTCACGATAGAATGCCATAAGTTTCGCAGGATCATCGCTGGCGACCGCGACTTGGCTCAAGCGCGTGAACAACGGGGTTGGCGGTGTGGACATGGATGCACCCTTCTCGTTTCTTGCACTATAATTAGTTTGACTAACTAATAAGGTCAAGCAAGAATTCGCCCAATATCGAAGCACGATCCGCTCGAAGTCGCTGACCGTCTGCACAGCGCCGCCATCCGTCTGCTGCGCCGCGTACGCGTGGTCGACGACGAAACCGGCTTGTCGGCGCCCAAGCTCTCCGCGCTTTCTGTCCTGGTTTATCGCGGGCCGTCGAGCCTTAAGGATCTGGCCCGCGCCGAACAGGTCACGGCGCCGACCATGTCCAAATTAGTGGCCGATCTCGAGGCTGATGGCCTTGCCGCAAAGCGAGCCGATCGCGAGGACAAACGCGGCCTCCGCATCGAGGTGACGGCGCGCGGGCGGGCGCTGTTCGAGGAGGGCCGAAGACGCCGCCTCGCACTGCTCCGCAACAAGGTGGCGCAGCTCGCCAAAGCCGAACAGTCCTTGTTGGGCGAAGCGGCGGCGCTGATGCTGCGCATTGCGGCTGAGGATTGAGCAGAAACGAAAACGCCGCCCGGCGAACCGGACGGCGTCTAACCCTCAAAACTGAATCGCGTTTAGCGCGGACGTGGCGGCGGCTTCGGCAAGAGGCCCTCGCGCTGAGCGCGCTTGCGGGCAAGCTTGCGGGCGCGGCGGACGGCCTCGGCCTGCTCGCGCGCGCGCTTTTCGGACGGTTTTTCGTAGTGATTACGGCGCTTCATTTCGCGGAAAGTGCCTTCCCGCTGCATCTTCTTTTTGAGCGCTTTCAACGCCTGGTCGACGTTGTTATCGCGAACGAAAATCTGTACCAGGACCCATCCTCCAGATGAATTTTGCACGCACGAACGGCCCCGAAGCGCGTCAGCGCCCCCAGGTCCGCGTTCTTGCGAAGGCGGGGGAAATAGCAAAACGCCGCGCCCCTGTCCATGCCGGAAGCGTCGACGGAGGCGTCCGGAGAGCTTACCTTTTCCCCATGCCAGACGCCCCCTCAACCCGGTTCCGCGCCCGGATATTGGACGCTTTCACGGATCACGCCGCCCAGCTGGGCTGGACGGACGCCGCGTTCCAGGCCGCCGTGAAGGATGCCGGGCTGACCGCCGGGGAGGCGGCTTTGGCGTGTCCGCGCGGGCCAGTGGATTTATTCGACGCCTTCGCTGAGCGGGCCGACAACGCCATGGTGCGGGCGCTCGACGATCTCGATCTGCCGAGCATGCGTTACACCCAACGCGTCAAGGCGGCCGTGCAAGTGCGGCTGCAGGCGCAAGCGCCCTACAAGCAAGCGGCTCGCGCCATGAGCCGCTCTCTGGCGCGCCCGACACGGACTCCGGAGGCAGCGCGTCTGCTCTGGCGCACCGCGGATCGCATTTGGCGCACTCTCGGCGACACCTCGACCGATGAAAACTTCTACTCCAAGCGCGCAATCCTCTCCGGCGTGCTCGCGTCGACCTACGCGCGCTGGTTCAACGACGATAGCGCCGACCACGAAGCGACCTGGGTCTTCCTCGACGCGCGCCTCGCCAACGTGATGCAGTTCGAGAAGTTCAAAGCGCGGCTGAAGCCATTGAGCGAAGGCGTACAGAGCGCCGTCGGCATAGCTGCGCGCTTTCGTTACGGCGGGCGCTGAGCGCTAGCGCTTCTTGTGCAGCTGATGCAGCAGGATTGAATTGCCTTCGCTGTCGCTGATCATGCGCATGCGGCAGACGGGGCTGGGGATCATCTCGCTCTTGAACGTCACGCCCTTGGCTTGCAGATCGGCGCACAAGGCCTCGATGTCAGTGACTTCGAAAGCGATAGTGCCGCCATTGCCGCTGGGTTCGCCTTGCGTGAAATTGGTGATTGCGAAACAACCACCGCCTGGCAGATCGTATTCCACCCACCATTGATCGCCGCGGTTGCCCTTGGAGCCTTCGGTGAGTCCCATGACCTCGCTGTAGAATTTTCGCGCACGCGCGACGTCTTTGACCGGATACATGGTGAACGCGACTTTCTCGAGCATGGCTGTCTCCCTAGTTCTTGAAGCTACGCGGCTTCCGCAGCCATTTCATCAAGCCGCTCGTAGCTGCGTTCCATGCCGGTTGTCATGCCGGTGCCGAAGGCGGCGTCGCGTGTTTGCTTGGAATCGTAGCGGATTGTCAGCGTCATCGTGGTTCTTCCACGCGTCTCAGCGAGCACCATGGTGACCAACGCTTCCGTCTCGCCGAAGCGTTCGCTGTGAACGATGCGCTCGATTGGCGCGATCTCCTTGAACACGCCGCCCATCTCGAAAGCGCGGCCATTGCTAGGATTGGCCCAACCGTAACGATATTTGCCGCCGACCCGGAAATCGACTTCGCAGATCGGCATGGTCCATCCGTCTGGTCCCAGCAGCCAACGCTGCACGAGCTCCGGTTTGGTATGGGCGTCCCACACCAATTGGCGCGGGGCGTTGAAGGTGCGGGTGACGACGATCTCGGTGTCGTTCGGCATTGTGGCGGTGAGGGCTTCAGGCATTCGAGTTCCCTTCCATACGGTGTGATTAGCCCTTGCGGCGCCTCTTCTTGGGCGCCGTCTTCGGGCGGACGGATTTGAGTTCGTCGAGCAACGCGTCCAGGCGCTGGTAGTTGCGTTCCCAAATTTCGCGGTGCTTCTCGATCCACGCCATCGCTTCATCGAGCGGAGCGGCTTCGAGCGCACGTGGCCGGCGCTGCGCATCTTGTCCGATGGAGATGAGACCAGCGCGCTCCAGCACCTTAAGGTGCTTGGAAACCGCCGGTTGGCTCATCGCGAACGGCTCGGCCAACTCCATCACCGAAGCTTCTCCCTCCGCCAGCCGCGCAAGGATGGCGCGGCGCGTGGGATCGGCGAGAGCGGCGAATGTGGCGTCGAGCTGTTGCGAAGGAGGCATTTGAAAATAACCGTATGGGTATATAGCTATATGGTTATAAATATGGCTGTCAATGGGTGCGGTCTCAGATTACGAAAATGGAACAGCGCATTTTGTTGTTTTCGGGAGTAGAGTTCCCGCTATGAACGGGAGGTGCTTATGCAAGCTGCTCCGATGC
>JACQAC010000067.1 GCA_016195245.1 Pseudomonadota bacterium | reverse complement strand
CGGTTCGCAGCGGAAGAAGCGGAATGCGCCGGTGGGCATGTCGATGCGGTCTACGTAAAGACGTCGCATCAGGTCCGGCATGATGATGTAGCGCGGCGCCTCCGAATCGTTGCGCGGCATGTCGCTGATAATGTGCATTTCCGAGTTGAACAGCTGCACCAGCATCTGCCCGCCGCCGCCCGACTGCGGGCGAACGTAAAGTAAGTAACTCTCGTAGGCCGGACCGGCGGCCATGCGGTTCACCGGCGCGAACACGTACTCCTTGTTGATGCTGGCGAGCGATACCACGAACATCATGTTGCCGATCTGATGACCGCCGGCGCCATTGGAGAATTCCGGCCCGGAATTGGCGGGGCTCGGCATGCGACGGAAGAACAGGCGCACTCGCACATCTTCATTGTATTGATAGACTGCGTACTGCGCTTCGCAGTTCGTATGCAGTTCGGTTGGGACGTTCGCCGCGGGCGTTGCGATTGGTCCCGAGGTTGGCGCTTGCGGCGACCCGCCTCGATAGACCAGAAAACCCGCGACGATGGCCGCGAGCGCAACAATGGCGACGATCATCGCACGCATACGCGTTCTCCCTGCTTAGCGGCCGGTTGAGCCAAATCCACCAGCGCCGCGCGCGCTGTCGGGCAGCGCCTCAACCGTTGCCCATCTCGCTTGTGTCACCGGTGCAATCACCATTTGTGCGATGCGCTCGCCGCGTTTGATCGTGAACGGTTCTTGCCCCAAATTGACCAGGATCACTTTCACCTCGCCACGATAATCGGCGTCGATCGTGCCCGGCGTGTTGAGGCAAGTCACACCATGCTTCGCCGCAAGCCCCGAGCGCGGGCGAACCTGCGCTTCATAGCCTTCCGGCAGCGCCATCGTGATGCCGGTTGGGGCCAGCACCCGCGCACCGGGCGCCAACGTCAAGGGTTCGTCTTCTGGAACCGCCGCGCGCAAATCCATGCCCGCGGCATGTGCTGTCTCGTAGGAGGGCAGCGCTAGCCCTTCAAAGTGCGGCAGCGCGACGAACTGAATGACGACGGAATCGGCCATATCCGGTGCATAACGCGAGCCGCTTCGCTTCCGCCGCTTCCGCTTCCGCCTTCAGCTGCGCCTGCAGAATTCGCTCTTCCTTTTCGGCGGCGACCCGCGCACGGCGCCTCTCTTCAGCGGCGGCCCGCTTGGCGTCGCGCGCTTTGGCTTCTTCGATGCGTTGTGCCTCGATCGCCGGGTCGACGGCAGCCGCCTTTGTTTTAAAGCGCTGCAACATGGCTTGGCGCGCCTTGTCGGCGGCTTCTTTACGCTCGTTGAAGTTGTTCGGGTTCTGCATGCAGACATCCTTGCGACGCGCGAAAGCAGGCGCTTGGGCCAGTGATGGGATCAGGAGAGGCGTCCATATGGCAAGAGCCGTCCGATTTGGGAAGCCCCGTCGACCGACAAATTGACGCGATTGTGAGCGCTACTTCCGCCGCGTTGCCTTGCCTTTGAGGGCCTCGGCAATTTCCGAGGCGAGCTTCTGCGCCACTAAGTCTTTCGACATACGCGGCCAGCTTTGCGCGGCGTCGCGGGTGATCAGCATGACTTGATTGTCATTGCCGCCCATCACGTCGCCCGAGACATCGTTGGCGACGATCCAGTCGCAACCCTTCTTTGCAATTTTGACGCGCGCATTGGCTTCGACATTGTCCGTCTCGGCCGCAAACCCGATGACCAGGGCAGGGCGCTTCTTCGTGAGCTTCGAGAGCGTCGCCAGAATGTCCGGGTTCTCAGTTAGCTCGACTGCCGATGCCGCATCGCCCTTCTTAATCTTTTTTTTCGCCGTCTTGCTCGGCCGCCAGTCGGCCACCGCCGCGACCATCACGGCCACGTCCGCTGGTAACGCGTCCTCGCACGCCGACAACATGTCGCGCGCGCTCTCGATGCGCTTCACCTTCACACCCGCCGGCGTCGCAAGCGCGGTGGGACCGGAGACAAGCGTCACGTTCGCGCCGAGTTGGGCCAACGCACTCGCAATTGCGTAACCTTGCTTGCCGCTGGAGCGGTTGGAGAGAAACCGCACCGGATCGAGCGCTTCAACTGTCGGCCCTGCCGTCACAATCGCCTTCTTGCCCTTCAGCGGGCCGTCGCTCAGCAGCGCCAGACAAGCGTCGCGAATTTCTTCCGGCTCGGCCATGCGGCCAAATCCGCGCTCGCCGCGCTCGGCCATTTCACCTTCGTTCGGCCCAACGAACGCTCGCCCATCGGCGCGCAACACTTCGAGATTGCGTTGCGTTGCCGCGTTCGCCCACATGTGTGGGTTCATGGCCGGCGCCAGCAAGATGGGCTTGTCTGTCGCGAGTAGCACCGCGGAGGCGAGATCGTCCGCCAAGCCGTTCGCCATCTTCGCCATCAAGTCGGCGGTGGCGGGCGTCACCACGATCAGATCACACTCTCGTGCCAACCGAATGTGGCCGACATCGAATTCCTGCGCTTGATCGAACAGATCGGTAAATACGCGCTCGCCCACCAGCGCGCCGGCCGCCAACGGCGTCACGAAATGCTGCGCGGCCTTGGTCATCACCACGCGCACATCCGCGCCGGTCTCTTTCAAGCGCCGGATAAGCTCAAGGCTCTTATAAGCGGCGATACCGCCGCCAATGACGAGCAGGACACGCTTGTTCATGGGGTGTGGACCATTGTCGTTGCCGTGGTGGTGGTTTCGACGTCCGGCGGCGTGTCGGTGCCAGACAATGGCTGACCGGTGAGTGGGTTGGTGGTTGGCGCTTGATTGGGTGCGGTTGGCGCCGCTGGAGCGGGGCGCACAGAGGCCGGCGCCTGCTGCTGTTGGGTGACGGGCGATTGCGCCGGCTTCTCTCGCGGCGCGCGCTCCGCCGTCAGCACTAAGGCCAGCACGCCGCCCGCCAGCATGCCGATCCAGAAGGCTGGCATCTGATACCACTGCCGCTCTTGCCGCGGCGCTTCCGTGGAAACCTTGCGCGCCGCAGCTTCGACGGCCGCCAGCGTTTGCGGCAGCCGCCGCAATGCTTGGAAGCCCAAAGCCGCTTCATCGATGCCGCGCTTGGCGACCGCTTCCGGTCCGAGCTCGCGCTTCACCCAGCGCTCCACGATCGGGCGCGAGGCGCTCCACATGTCGTGCTGCGGATCAAGTCCACGCGACACGCCTTCGACCTGCACCATGGTCTTCTGCAACAGCACCAGTTCGGGCCGCAAATGCATGCCAAACAGATGGGTGACGTCGAACAATTGCAAAAGCAGCTTCGACATCGAAATGCCGTCCGCCGTCTTACCGAAGATCGGTTCGCCGATGGCGCGCAAAGCCTGCGCGAATTCGTCGACCGTGAATTTCTCCGGCACGTAGCCGGCTTCCTGGTGTACCTCGGCGACGCGGCGATAATCGCGGCGCAGGAAGCCGTAGAGAATTTCCGCGAGGTAGCGCCGTTCCTTGTGGCCGATGCGGCCCATGATGCCGAAGTCGACGATCCAGAGCTTGCCGTCCTTGCCGTAGAGCAGATTGCCCTCGTGCATGTCGGCGTGGAAGAAACCGTAATCGAGTGCCGCCGCCAGGAAGCCGCGCGTCACCCGCATGGCGAGGTCGCTGCGATCGGCGCCGGCCTTGTCGAGCCCGCGCGTGTCGGTGAGCGGCACGCCTTCGATCCAATCGAGCGTCATTACCCGCTTGGCCGAGCGCGACCAATCGATGTTCGGCACCGTGAGGTAGCCGTCTTTTTCCGCCACCTCTTTGAACTCGGCGGCCGCGCCTGCTTCCAAACGCAAATCCAGTTCGCGCTCGGTCGCAGCCGACACTGTGTCAATGAATTGCACCGGCTCAAGCCGCCGCGAACGCGGCGAGAACAACTCGATCGACTGCGCCAGGAAGCGCAGCGAGCCCATCTCCTTCGCCATCTTCCGCTCGATACGCGGGCGCAGCACCTTGATCGCCACCACGCCGTGACGCGGCACGATGGCCTGATGCACTTGCGCGATCGAAGCCGCGCCCATCGCTTCGGAAATGCCGGCGAACAATTCTTCGGTGCCGCCGAGCTCCGCATTGATGGTGTCGAGCGCCACGGTGCGCGAGAAGGGCGGCAGCCGGTCTTTCAAGCGAGCTAGATCCTGCGCCGCTGTCACGCCGATCATGTCGGGGCGTGTGGCGAGGAACTGCCCGACTTTCACATAGGCTGGGCCCAAGCGCTCCAGCGCTTTACCCAAACGCTCACCAACGCTGCGTCCCCGGCGGCGCTTGGCGAAGAGGCTAAGCGCGGTGTGCGCGGCCTGCAGCGACGTCGGATAGCGGTCGTAGTATTCGCTAGGCAGCAGCACGTCGTAGCGCACCAGCGTCACCGCCACGCGCAGCAGCCGCAGGATGTGCCCGATCGCGCCATAGGCGAGACCGACCAGCACCAGCAGTACGATCGCAAGAAGGACCCAAAACACCTAGACGACCCAACCCCAATGCAGCGCGCACACGCCCCCGGCCATATTTCGGTAAGCCGTTCGGACGAAGCCTGCGTCGCGGATCATGCCTAAAAACCGTTCCTGATCCGGAAACCGGCGGATCGATTCCACCAGGTATTTGTAAGAATCCGGATCATTCGCCAGCAATTTCCCCAGGGCTGGGATCGCGTTAAACGAATAGAAATCATAAACCGGCTCGAGGCCCCCAATGGCGAGGCGCGAGAACTCCAGGCAGTAGAACCGCCCGCCGGGCCTCAGAACGCGATGCGCGTCGGCCAAAACCTTGTCGATATTGGTGCAGTTCCGGATGCCAAAGCTGATGATGTAAGCGTCGGCGACCTTGTCCTCGACAGGCAGATTTTCGGCGTCGCCTTCGTGCCAATTAAGCCCGTCTTCACCGCGCGCACGGCCGGCCTCCAGCATCTCGGTGTTGATGTCGATGACGTGGATTTCTGGCGGCGACAAACCGCGCCGTTTCGCGGCGCCATCGCCGAGTTTTTTCATGCGGCGCGCGATGTCGCCGGTGCCGCCCGCCACATCGAGGATAAGCTCGCCCGGCTGCGGGTTGAGCTTGGCGACAGCGGCATCTTTCCAGAGCCGGTGCATGCCGCCCGACATCGCGTCGTTCATCAGATCGTATTTCGACGCCACCGACGAAAACACGGCGCGCACGCGTCCCGCTTTCTCGGCGCGCGGCACCTCTTGGAACCCGAAGGAGGCGGTATCGTCGTTCATGGGCGGACCATAGCGGCGGCCCCCAGGTGGGGCTACATAAGACACCCATGGTTTCCTTCATGAAATCCGCTCGAAGCGCAGGCGTTTCGCCGCATGCCTGAGCTCCCGGAAGTCGAAACCGTGCGGCGGGGCTTGGCGCCGGCTTTGGTGGGCAAGCGCATCGCCAAGGCCAAAACCAAACGCGCCGATTTGCGTTTTCCGTTTCCGACACGCTTTGCGGCGCGTTTGAAGGGCAGACGCGTTGATGCGTTGGAGCGGCGCGCCAAATATCTGCTCGCGCATCTCGATGACGGCATGGTGTGGATCACGCATCTCGGCATGACCGGCCGCTGGTCAGTGATTGGCGCGAAGCAACAACCTGGCGATTTCTATCATTCCGAACCGCCCGATCCCACGCACACGCACGTCATCATCGACATGGAATCCGGCGCGCGGCTCGAATTCAACGATCCGCGCCGCTTCGGCTACATGGATCTGATCGGCGAAGACGCGCTCGAAGCGCATCCGTGGTTCAAGGGTCTCGGCCCAGAACCGCTCGGCAACGCATTCAATCTGCCGTATTTGAAGAAAGCGCTCGCCGGCAAGAAAGCGCCGATCAAAGCAGCACTGTTGGATCAGCGCGTCGTCGCCGGCCTTGGCAACATCTACGTCGTTGAAGCGCTCTACCGCGCCGGCATCGCGCCGACCAAGGAAGCCGGGCGCATCTCAACGCAGCGTCTTGAGAAACTCTTTCACGCCATCCGCGCCGTGCTCGAAGAAGCCATCGAAGCCGGCGGTTCAACGCTCAGCGACTACGCCCAAGTCGACGGCGCCCAAGGCGGCTTCCAACATCGCTTCCGCGTCTACGACCGCGAAGGCGAAGCCTGTCTCACCAAGGATTGCGGCGGCGCCATTCAGCGGCTGACGCAAGCGGGCCGCTCGACCTTCTGGTGCCCGCGGTGTCAGCGTTGAGAGCGGAGCTACCTGACCCGCTAACTCGCAGCACCGTTCGACAGTACCGATCGCGCCCGTCTATCGGCGCTGCTAAGTAACTTCGGCATCCTTCCTTCGCCCTTCATTTTGGCGATGTGCGCTGCTGCTTCGCTTTGGTCGATGCCCACGCTGGTGATAAATAGTGGCGTTTCGCTAGCGCCGCGCACGACTGGTATCGACCAAGTGTCATCTCCGAACTTGGTCTTCGCCACGCCTATCACAGGCACAGACCGCCCCAACGCCTCATGGAGGTGCGCTCCGAGCCCTGGTTTCCCGTCGGCGCTGAGCCACACGTAACCATCAATGATAACCGCCGAGATGGGCATTGGCGCCCGATCTATCAGGTCCATTAGCAGCGGCAGTTCTCGCTTGTAGAAAGCACCTGGCTCGTAGCTGGGCGGAACTCCTTCGCGAATGAGCGCGCACGTCTCGGCCTCATGCTCAGAGGCCAAATCAGTAAAATACACGCCGCCAACCGCGGATCGCGCTTCGCCGTAGGCGCATCGACGGCAAGGAGGCTTGGCGTTGTGTTGGGACGCCTCATCCACGGCAGAAATCGTCCGCGGTAGCGCCAATTCCCATCCTCAGCTCGGGTGAAGTGCTCCGGCCACTGCGTGTTCACGGTGGTGGAATAATATTCGAGCGCGACGAAGAATTCGTACACCGTCACACGCCAGAGTGTTGGATTTTCAGAGTCTGCATGCCCGGGCACGCGAAACGCGTCATCCATCTCGACAATGTGCGCAACCACTGACCTTGCGGTGTCAGCCAAATCCGTTCGTGGTTGCCCAAACTCGATTGGAAGACAAACCGAGAAGCCAAGTTCGTCGTTCTCTTCGCCTACCGGCCTCGAGAACAGTGCAGGGAAGACTTGATGCGCAAGCGTCTGCGTGGGGTGGAGTTCAAACTGCGCCGCATCGAACAGAGCGAGATAATGTGACGCCGGCCTTCGGCTTAGTCTGTAACTATCGACTTCCATTGAGTGCCTGCATTTGTGTGCGCCAGTCAGGCTATCGACACCCATCCGCATTTCAATAGCCGGCCGAACGCCGCGGATTGATTTTCCCGCCCCAGCGGCGCAATCCATTGCCCCATGACCTACGAAAACATCATCGTCGAATCCGACGCGAACGTTGGCCTCATCCGCCTAAATCGCCCCAAGGCGCTCAATGCGTTGAACGACGATCTGATCCGCGAGCTGAACGCCGCGCTCGATGCCTTCGAAGCCGACGATTCCATCGGCGCCATCGTCATCACCGGCTCCGAGCGCGCGTTTGCCGCCGGCGCTGACATCAAGCAAATGGCCGACGGCCAGTTCAGCGATTTCTACGGCCGCGATCCGTTTTCAAATCTCGAACGCGTGCCGCGCACGCGTAAGCCGCTGATCGCTGCAGTCGCCGGTTTTGCGCTCGGCGGCGGCTGCGAGCTCGCCATGATGTGCGATTTCATCATCGCCGCCGACACCGCCAAGTTCGGCCAACCCGAAATCACTCTCGGCGTCATGCCGGCCTGGGGCGGCTCGCAACGCCTTACCCGCAGCGTCGGCAAAGCCAAAGCCATGGACCTCTGCCTCACCGGCCGCATGATGGATGCGGCTGAAGCCGAGCGCTGCGGCCTCGTGGCGCGCGTCGTTTCCGCGGACAAGCTCCACGAAGAAGCCATGGCCGCCGCCAAGAAGATCGCCTCGATGGGCAGGCTTTCGGCGATCGCCAACAAGGAAGCGGTGAACGCGGCGTTCGAGACGCCGTTGAATGAAGGCCTGAAACTCGAACGCCGGCTGTTCTACAGCCTCTTCGCCACCGAAGATCAGAAGGAAGGCATGGCCGCCTTCATCGAAAAACGCCCGCCAAACTTCAAGAACCGCTGAGATTTGACGCCGCGCGAGCCCAAGGCTATACGCCCGCGCTTCGTCTCCGAAATATCAACTGGAACACCGAACTCTCATGGCGAATACGAAGTCCGCAAAGAAAGCCAATCGCGTCATCGGCCGCCGCACGGCGGTCAACAAGGCGCGCCGGACTCGTACGCGGTCGTCATGGCGGACGGTGGAAGAGGCGATCGCAGCCGGCGACGCGAAAGCCGCCACCGCCGCGCTCCGCAAAGCCGAGTCGGAGACCATGCGTTCGGTCTCAAAGGGCGTTCTCCACAAGAACACAGCCAGCCGTAAGGTTTCGCGCCTAGCTTCGCGGATAAATGCACTTTCCGGCAAAAAGTAGCATCGGGCCGCGCCCGTTTTTGGCGGTGTTTAGCTCGCCAATTCATTGCAAAAACTTGCGTTTCACCTCTGCAACAACATCGTTAGGATGCTGCGACGGAATATCCGTGTACGGCGCATACCTCATCTGAGGCGTGTCTGTAAATTGTAGCAACAACAATGACTTACAGCTCGTTGGGGATTGTTGCACATTAGTTAAAATCTAGCCGTTGACACTCCCCAGATGTGGGCAGAAGGTTCGCTTGTCTGGCGAGCATGCCTCGCCGTTCGACACTCCAGTGAGTAGCCGGTGCTACCAAGCATCGGGCCGAAAGTTCTCATTCGGCTCGGACGGGGAAAGTGTGTCTGCCAGCGGGGTTGGCTGAAGAAAATACAGTTTCAGGGCAGGGGGTTGCTCGATGGAATTGGCTGATGAGGGCGCTCGTCGCGAGCCGGCGGGGATAGGGGCTGCGCGAGCTTACGATTTGGTTCGTAAGGAGCTGCTGAAGGAGTTGGGGGCGGATTTCTTTCGCTCATATCTCGAACCGCTGCGGCTGGTGGCCGAGTGGAACGGATCGTTGTTGTTCTGCGCGGGCAGCCGCGTTGCTCAAGACCGGATCCGCCAGCAGGTCGTTCACCGGCTCGAAGTGCGCATGCGCACTTACGAACCGCGGGTCGGCCCGATCGAGATTCTCCTAGATCACGAATTTCCACCTGAAGTGCGCGGCCTGGTGGACGCGCGCATCGAAGAGGTGCGCGGCCAGGTCGTTGTCAGCGCGCCGTTCGGCCGCGCCCAATCGTTCAGCTTCGACACGCTGTGCGTCGACGCCTCCAACCATCGCGCCGTCACCGTTGCGCGCATGATTGCCGCGGGTGCCGGCGTCACCTTCCCGATCTGGCTGGTGCATTCGCCGCCGGGCTGCGGCAAGTCGCACATCCTTGGGGCCATCGCCCAAGAGGCGGCCATCCGCACGCCCGAACGCAAAGTGCTGGCGATGACGGGGCAAGAATTTCTCGAAGCCTTTCAATCAGCCTTGCACAAGAAGCGCGATTCGTCGGCCTTTAAGGACATGGTCCGCGCGCCAGATTTGCTGTTGATCGATGATTTCCATCGCGTCTGCGGCAAGAAGGCGACCGAAGAAGAAATGTTCGACACCATGGCCGACGTGACACGTCGCGGCGGGCAAGTCGTGCTCGCCGCGAACCACGGACCGGAAGGTCTCGAAGGTCTCGACGAAGTGCTGCGTTCAAAGCTTAAAGGCGCAGCAACGTGCGAAATCACTGAGCCCGACGAAAGCTTGCGCCGCCGGATTCTAGATATGCGCGTGCAACATCATGCACTTGCGAATCCGGGTTTCAGTGTGGCGCCGGAAGCGCTCGACATGATCGCCAATCGGCTGCATGTGACTGGCCGCGAACTTGATGGCGCGGTCGCTCAACTCATTATCGAATTCAAAATCTGCGGAGGGACACAAGTGACGCTCGAAGCTGCAGCGAATGCCTTGCAAAACAAACTGTCGGAGTCAGCGGAGCGCCGGATTACCGTGCAGCTGGTCATCAAGGTGGTGGCGCGTCACTTCAACATGACCCCGCAACAATTGCTGGAGCGCACCCGACGACACGCCATTGCGCGCCCTCGCCAGACAGCGATGTACCTCGCCTGCCAGATGACGCACGCCTCGCTCCCGGATATCGGCCAGCGCTTCGGTGGCTTCGATCACACCACGGTCATGTATGCGCGCGACCGCATCGCCGACTTGGTCGAGAAGGATCCGACGGTAAAGGCCGAAATCGAAGGTCTGATGCGCGCGATCCGCCGCGAACCCTAAGGCTGGCGCCGCAGGTCGCGGTGACCCGCTAGCCCTTGCACTTTGCGCTTGGGGATTGCGGGGATTTTGCTAGTTTCCAACCCCCTGCGGGCGGCGACTCAGGGCCGCGCGCAGGGGGTTTTTGCATCCGCGCGCGGGGCGCGGAATAGGGAACATGCAATGCGGCTGACGATCGAGCGCTCGGCGCTCCTGAAGGCACTCAATCACGTGCAAAGCGTCGTCGAACGCCGCAACACCATTCCGATTTTGTCGAACGTGCTGGTCGCCGCGCAAGGCGACTCGCTGAAACTCACCGCCACCGATCTCGACATCGAGATTTCAGAATCAGCGCCCGCAGAAGTCGAACGCGCCGGCCAAACCACGGCGCCCGCGAACTATCTCTACGACTTCGTGCGCAAGCTCCCAGAGGGCACGCCGATTAAGCTCGATGTCTCCGGCGACGATCCGCGTCTCTTTATCTCCGCCGGCAAGTCGCGTTTGCACTTACCGATTCTGCCGGCCGGCGATTTCCCATCGATGCCGTCGGATGGCTTTGAAACCAAATTCGAAATCGAGCCGACCGAACTTGGCCGCCTCATCGATAAGACGCGCTTCGCCATCTCCACCGAAGAGACACGCTATTATTTGAACGGCATCTTCTTTCACACCGTCGCGGAAGGCTCTGCTGCGAAGCTGCGCGCGGTCGCCACCGATGGGCACCGGCTCGCGCTCGCCGACACGACGGCGCCGAAAGGCGCCACCGGCATGCCGGGCGTGATCGTGCCGCGCAAAACCATCAATGAGCTGAAGCGCTTGCTCGACGATGCCGCCGACATGGTCGAGATCGCAGTGTCGACTCAAAAAATCCGCTTCGCGCTGGGTGACGCCGTGCTCACTTCGAAGCTCATCGACGGCTCGTTCCCGGAATATGCGCGCGTAATTCCGAAGGCCAACGCCAAGAGACTGAAGATCGACAACAAGACCTTTTCCGAGGCTGTTGATCGCGTCGCCACCGTGTCCGCTGAGCGCTCGCGCTCAGTGCGCCTCGCGCTCGACAAGGACAAGGTTACGCTCACCGTCAACAACCCGGACGCCGGCGTCGCCACCGAGGATCTCGCCGCCGATTATCGTGATGATGCGATGGAGATCGGCTTCAACGCGCGCTACCTCCTCGATGTCGCCCAGCAGATCGAGGGCGCGGAAGCTCTGTTCGAACTCGCCGATTCCGGTTCACCAACGCTCGTGCGCGATGAAGCCGACGATCAGGCGCTTTATGTGCTGATGCCGCTGCGCGTCTGACGCGAAGCTCCTAAATTGACGCCGTGACCCTGACGCATGATCTCTTCGTCGCGCGGCTGACGCTCACCGATTTTCGCAATCACGCGAACCTCGATCTCTCGCTCGACTCGCGTCCCGTCTGCCTGTTTGGCGCCAATGGCGCTGGCAAAACCAACATTCTCGAAGCGCTCACAATGCTCGCGCCGGGCCGCGGTCTGCGTAGCGCGACGCCGCTCGAACTGGCGCGTGATGGCGGCGAAGGGCGGGCGCAATTGTGGGTCGTCTCGTCGCGCGTCCTCAATGATGGCGAAGAGACCGTGATCGGCGTCGGCGCCGAACGCACGCCTGAGGGCGGCGTCAAGCGCAACACACGCCGCGACGGCGCGCCCGCCACGGCCTCCGATCTCGCCGAAGCCGCGCGCATGACCTGGCTCACGCCTGCGATGGATCGCTTGTGGTCTGGCCCCGCAGGTGATCGCCGTCGTTTCTTCGATCGCCTCACGCTCTCACGCGCATCGCAGCACGGCCAGGCCGCGGCCTCATACGAGCGCGCCATGCGCGAACGCCAACGTTTGCTCAGCGAACGCATTTTCGACGACGCGTGGCTGCGCGGCCTTGAACGCGAGATGTCCGCGCATGGCGCGGCAATCGCCGCCGCGCGTGTTGAAACGCTGGAGCGGCTGCAAAGCGTTATCGATGCTCGGCCCGACGGCGCTTTTCCAAAAGCCATTCTTGCGCTCGAAGGTCCGCTTGAGTCGCGCTTTGAACGCGGCGCCAAGAGCGCCGACGTCGAGGAAGACTTCGCGGAGCTGCTTCACGACATGCGCCATCGCGACGCTGGCGCCGGCCGCGCGCTCGATGGCCCGCATCGAAGCGATCTCAAAGCGCGTCACGCCGCCAAGAACATGGACGCGGATCAGTGCTCGACGGGAGAGCAGAAGGCGCTGCTGCTGGGCCTCACGCTCGCACAAGCCCGCGCGCTCGCCAACGATCCCGGCGCCGGCGCTTCGCTCATCCTCATCGACGAAGCCGCCGCGCACCTCGACAGCGTCCGTCGCGCCGCTTTGTTCGATGAGTTGCTTGCCAATCCGGGCCAAGCCTGGCTCACCGGCACCGACGAAAGCCTGTTCGAAGCCTTCGGCCGCCGCGCGCAGATTTTTGAAGTGCGGGACGGGCGGGTGCACGTTGCGTAAGGCTTGCGGCGCGTGCGCCGTCAGCTGAATATCGGCGTAGCGCAAGAGAGGCAGCGATGGCCAATCCCGATTACATCCCGAAGCACAACGAAAACTACGTCTTCAATTACGACCCGAACGAGGACGCCTGGAAGACCGACCTCTCGACGCTGGACATGAGCCGCGGCGAGCGTTTCCGTGACAACAATTTCTGGCCGTTTTTCGAGCGGATGCGCAAAGAAGATCCGGTCCACTATTGCCCGGACAGTCTGAACGGCCCGTTCTGGTCCATCACCAAGTTCAACGACATTATGGCGGTCGACACCGACCACCAACGCTTCTCTTCTGAGCCGTCGATCGTGCTGTTCGATCCGGAAGAAGACTTTCCGCTGCCGATGTTCATCGCCATGGATCCGCCCAAGCACGATGTGCAGCGCAAGACCGTGTCGCCGATCGTGGCGCCCAACCATCTGGCGCTGCTTGAGCCGGTTATCCGCGAACGCGCCGGAAAACTTTTGGATGCGGTGCCGCGCGGCGAGACCTTCAACTGGGTCGACAAGATCTCCATCGAACTCACGACGCAGATGCTCGCGACCTTGTTCGATTTCCCGTGGGAAGATCGCCGCAAGCTCACGCGTTGGTCAGATGTGGCTACCGCTGCGCCGGGGCAGGGTGTGGTTGAAAGCGATGAGCAGCGTCGCGCCGAATTGATGGAATGCCTCCAGTATTTCATGAACCTTTGGGGAGAACGCGCCTCAGCGCCGCCGCGCAACGATTTAATTTCGATGCTCGCGCATGGTGAAAGCACCAAGAACATGCCGAGTCAGGAGTTTCTCGGAAACCTGATCCTGCTGATCGTCGGTGGCAATGACACCACCCGCAATTCCATCACCGGCAGCGTCTATGCGCTCAACAAATTCCCGGAGCAGATGAAGAAGCTGCGCGCCAACCACGAGCTCATTCCCAATCTCGTTTCCGAGACCATTCGCTGGCAGACGCCGCTCGCTTTCATGCGCCGCACCGCACTCGAAGATGTCGAGATGCGCGGCAAGACCATCAAGAAGGGCGACAAGGTCGTCATGTGGTACGTGTCGGGCAATCGCGACGACGAAGTCATTCCGCGCCCCAACGATTTCGACATCGAGCGCGAAAACGTCCGCCGCCATCTGTCCTTCGGGTTCGGCATCCATCGCTGCGTTGGCAATCGCCTCGGCGAAATGCAGCTGCGCATCGTCTGGGAAGAGATCCTGAAGCGCTTCGATAAGATCGAGGTCATGGGCGAGCCCGAGCGCGTCCATTCCTCGTTTGTGAAGGGCTATTCTACGCTGCCGGTGCGGGTGTCGTAGAGCGCTAAAGACCCGCGATTTTCGCGCTGTTTTTTGCGTCAAAACGCGCCTCAAATTCGGGCTCAAAATCGAGACAAATCAGCCTCCAACACCTATATTGGGGAGTGGTTTTCAACTCGAATCGAGCAGCATGAACGCGCCCCAGAACGCTCCGGCGGCCGCGCCTGAATATGGCGCGGATTCTATCAAAGTTCTCAAAGGCTTAGACGCGGTCCGCAAGCGGCCCGGCATGTACATCGGCGACACCGATGACGGCTCCGGCTTGCACCACATGGTCTACGAAGTGGTCGACAACGCCATCGACGAAGCGCTGGCCGGCCACGCCAAGAACGTCGACGTAATTTTGCACCCCGACGGCAGCGCCGAAATCATCGATGACGGCCGCGGCATCCCCACCGACATCCACAAGGACGAGGGCGTCTCCGCCGCCGAGGTCATCATGACCCAACTGCACGCCGGCGGTAAGTTCGACCAGAACTCCTACAAAGTGTCGGGCGGCCTGCATGGCGTCGGCGTTAGCGTCGTCAACGCGCTCAGCGAATGGCTCGACCTGCGCGTCTGGCGCGGCGGCAAGGAGCATTACATGCGCTTCGCCAACGGCGACGCCGAAGCGCCGCTGGCGCTGATCGGCGAAGCGCCCCGAAAGAACGGAAAAGCCCAGCAGGGCACATCGGTGCGCTTCCTCGCCAGCCCCAAAACCTTCACCATGGTCGAATACGACCGCAAGACGATCGAGCATCGTCTGCGCGAGCTCGCCTTCCTGAATTCCGGCGTGAAGATCACCTTCAAGGATCTGCGCGGCCCCGAACCGTTCGAGGAAACGCTCTACTACGAAGGCGGCGTCAAAGCTTACGTCGCTCACCTCGACCGCAGCCGCGCCTCGCTCATTCCCGAAGCCATCTACGTCATCGGCGAGCGCGACGGCATCACCGTCGAAGCTGCCATGCAGTGGAACGACGGCTATCACGAGAACACGCTCTGCTTCACCAACAACATCCCGCAGAAGGATGGCGGCACCCACATCGCCGGTTTCCGCGGCGCGCTGACGCGCGTGGTGAACAATTACATGCAGAGCTCCGGCATCGCGAAAAAAGAAAAAGTCGAGATCACCGGTGACGACGCCCGCGAAGGCCTCACCTGCGTGCTCTCCGTTAAAGTCCCCGATCCGAAATTCTCATCGCAGACCAAGGAAAAGCTTGTTTCTTCGGAAGTGCGTCCTGTCGTCGAAAGCTTGATGGCTGACGCGCTGACCGCTTGGTTCGAGGAAAATCCCGGTCACGCCAAGACCGTGATGGGCAAGATCGTGCAAGCCGCCGCCGCCCGCGAAGCCGCGCGCAAGGCGCGCGAAATGCGCCGCAAGTCGTCGCTCGATGTCGCTTCGCTGCCCGGCAAGCTCGCCGACTGCCAGGAGAAGGACCCCGCAAAGTCCGAACTCTTCATCGTCGAGGGTGACTCGGCCGGTGGCTCCGCCAAGCAGGGCCGCAACCGCGAGAACCAAGCCGTGCTGCCGCTGCGTGGCAAAATCCTCAACGTTGAGCGCGCGCGTTTCGACAAGATGCTCTCATCCGAGCAAGTCGGCACGCTGATCACCGCACTCGGCGCCGGCATTGGCCGCGGCGAGGGCGACATCGACCTCGCCAAGCTGCGCTATCACCGCATCATCATCATGACCGACGCCGACGTTGACGGCGCCCACATCCGCACGCTGCTGCTCACCTTCTTCTATCGGCAAATGCCGGAGCTGATCGAAGGCGGCTACCTCTACATCGCCCAGCCGCCGCTCTACAAAGCCACCAAAGGCAAGAGCGGCCGCTATTTGAAGGACGAAGCCGAGTTCGCCTCCTTCCTGATCGAGGAGGGCTCCTCCGGCGCTGTGCTCGAGATCGAAGGCGGCGCTCAATACGCCAACGAAGATTTGAAGCGCCTCGCCCGCGAAGCCACCGCCGTGCAAGCGCTCATCAAACGCCTGCACCAACGCGCGCCCGACACCGTGCTGGAGCAAGCCGCTCTCGCCGGCGCTTTCGCTGTGGGCGCGGGCGATACCGAAGCCCAGGCCGCCGCCGCGCGCCTCAACGCGCTCGCCGAAGAGGGCGAGGCCACATGGTCAGGCCGCTTCGATCCCGATCACGCTCTGGTGCTGGAGCGCACCGTGCGCGGCGTTGCCGAGCGCATCGTGCTCGACAAATTGCTGCTTGCCTCCGCTGACGCGCGCCGCTTGGCCGATCGCGCGCCCGCCTTGCGCGAAACCTACACCGCGCGCGCCACTCTGCGCCGCGGGCAGGACGCAACCCCCGTTCACGGCCCGCTCTCGTTCTTGAAGGCGATCGAGGACGCCGGCCGCAAAGGCATTTCCGTGCAGCGCTACAAGGGCTTGGGCGAGATGAACGCCGAGCAGCTCTGGGAAACCACGCTCGATGCCGAAGCCCGCACGCTCCTGCAAGTGAAAGTCGCCCACGCCGACGACGCCGACGAAATGTTCTCAAGACTGATGGGCGACGTCGTCGAACCCCGCCGCGAATTCATCCAAGAATTCGCGCTGGATGCGGCGGTGGACGCTTAGGGTGAGCGAACCCAGGGTCACCGCCAAGGACATAAAGCCAATCGACAATCGCGGCTACGTCCCAACGCTCCGCGCCGATTTTGTAGTCCTAGGGATGTTGAGTGACTACTTGGGCCGCATTCCGTACGAGGGATCGCTTGTTGAGCGATTTTATCCTGCGGAGCGCAAAGCAGTTGTGCTGTTTCTTCGATATCTAACGGCGTCAGGAGCCGCCGCGACTGCCGATGCGCTGACGTCCGGTCACATTGAGGTTCATTCGCCGCAAGCGAAGCGCCGACTAGATGCGTTTTATGAGATCGAGCCTCAAATGTTCTGTCCCGCACTTCGACTCCGCGAAGGTGTATTTCCAACTATGACGCGACGCCAATACGACGCGTCCGAGGTGGATCCTCGTTTTTCGTATTTGTACGGCGTCTACCTTCGATATGGGCTTTCGGAGCCATTCGGATATCGCCTCGCAAATTCGGTTCAACGCGTGGAACTTATCAAATCTTTCCTAGCTGACCTCGACGCCGAATGGGTGTCCCACAAGTACACTCTACGAACTGCTCCAACCTGCAACGAACTCACTTTCGAACCTGATTTTGTTCTGGGTACGCTCTTGAACAAAGCTCTTTCAGAGCGGATTGGCTGCCAAGAGTTCGACGGTTAGCAAAGGGCCTTCGGAAGGGTGGGCTCCGCCGATTGTCCGCCCCTTGGTTCCGGGGCATCGCGAAGCGATGATCCCGGAATGACGAGTTATTTGCGTACTACAATGATGGATCGAGAAACGTCGGCGGCGGTGGGTTGCTGAAATCGTCGGAAAGATCGCGCCATTGCGGGTTGGCTTTCTCGATCAGGTTGAGCTTCCAGGCGCGGCGCCAGTCCTTCATGTCCTTTTCCCGCGCGATCGCGGCGGAGATTTCCCTGTGCTGTTCGTACCAAACCAAAATCTTGCAGCCGTATTTCTTCGAGAAGCCGTCTATCAACCCTTCACGGTGTTGATGCGCGCGCTGAATGAGATTGTCGGTGACGCCAAGATAGAGCGTGCCATTGCGCCGGCTCGCCATGATGTAAACCGCGATGAATTCGTGGCGAGGCATTCAAGTACCTTAGCTGCCGCGCCCTCCCTCGTCATTCCGGGGCAATGCGAAGCATTGAGCCCGGAACCCAGGGGATGACAGAGCGGCGTTAGTTGCCCCTGGGTTCCGGGTCCGCGCGTGCCGCGCGTCCCGGAATGACGAGGGAGGGGAGGATTGCGAGGGTGGCAATCCAACACTTTTCAGTCCTCCGAGCCTTATTCTTCAACGAATCCGCGCTTCCCAATCCGACCGACTTGCGCCGCGCCTATACTCGCGCCCATGCGCACTGACGCACTCATCACACCCGCCACGCTTCACGCCATCACCGCGACGATTCTGACGAACCTCGTCGCGTTCGCGGCGTGGGTGGCGGAGTGGAGCGCGTGGTGGCCGTTTCAGCGCGCCATCGAAGCCAGCCTGCGCGCCAAGCTCAGGCGCGGCGGCCGCGCGTTTCAGCGCATCGTGTTTCTGTTGGCCGTTGCGCACGTCACGCCGCCGCTGCGCGTAAAGCGCACGCACCATCCTGCCAACGCGCCGCGCGGCTTTCGTCTGCAAACCAGCGGCAAAGCCCGCCGCTTCCTGCACGTCTCCCGCCTGCACGAAGGCTCGCTCCACGCCCGCATCGCGCATGCTCGAGACCATCGAGCGCTGGGTCGCGCGCTTCATCAAGCGCCTGCAAAACTGCGCCAAAAAAAAGCCGCCTCGTGCTGACGCACGCTGTGGCTGAAATCTGCGCGCCGCTCGTCAACACACCAGCGCCAAGCGCTGCCGACACATCCTAAATGTGCGCGAAGCTCCGATAGAGCATGTAAGCCGCCACCGCGAACACCACGAGCGCAAAAATCCGCTGCAACGCCCCACGTTGCTGCGCCAATCGTGCTGCGAACAGCGCGCCGATGGCGCCACCGACGATGCCGCCGCCAATGAACAGCGCCGCGATCCGCCAATCGATCAAACCGCCGAACGCATAGGTCGCCGCCGTCGTCGCCCCAAACGCGCTGACGGAGAGAAGCGAAGTCCCGATCGCCTGAATCATGCTCATGGCAGTGGCGCCGATGAGCCCCGGCACGATCAAAAACCCGCCGCCGATTCCAAAAAATCCTGAAAGCGTCCCCACACAAGCGCCGGTCGCAATCAGCCGTCCAACCTTGTGCGGCTCAAACCGTGCAATGGCGTCACCGCCCTCCGGTTTTCGCCGCAGCATGAAAACCCCAATCACAATCATGAGCAGCGCAAACAGCGGCAGCAAAACTTTGGTGTCCGTGTGTTGCCCGACGCCTGCGCCAAACGCGGCGCCGACCACACCGGCTGCGGCGAAGATCGCGCCATAGCGCCACATCACGTGTCCACGCCGCGCGTGCTGGACCAGATTCGCCAAAGCGTTCGCGGAAACCGCGATCGCGCTTGTGCCAATAGCCGCGTGCGCATCGCTCATGCCGACGAGATACAAGAGCGCCGGCGTCGCCAAGATCGAGCCGCCGCCGCCGATCACGGCCAGCACCAGCCCAACGGCCGCGCCGCTCAACAGGGCGAGAAGGTCAGGGAGGGTCACCGGGACACTCTTGCCTGCAATTCACTAACGTCTTTGCACCGGCAACCCGGCCGCCTTCCAAGCTTCGATGCCGCCTTTCAGGTAGAAGGCTTCGCCTGCGGCGCAGGCGGCCAGTTTGGCGGCGTTGGTCTGGGTGCGCATGCCCGAGCGGCAGTGAAACACGACGATCTTGCCCGCGGCGTTCCGCAAGGCGTCAGATGTAACCTCCGAAAGCGGTGCAAGCTTTGCGATGTCGATGTGTTCGGCGGCATGCTCGCTGGGCTCGCGGACGTCAACCAGTATGGCTTCGCCGCGATCAAGCCATTGCTTCAATTGTTTCACGTCAATGGATTTGAGCGTAGTCAAGGCGGCGACTCCTCGCTGGGCGGCACATGCGCGCTTGATATATATTAGAGAACACGCATATAATATTCAAGCGCATGGGAGGCATCGGGAATGGGCAGGGAATTGCAGGTTCGGGGTTTTTTCGACGAGCCAACCTTCACTGTCAGCTATCTGGTTTGGGACCCGGTCACCCGATACGGCGCCATCATCGACAGTGTTCTCGATTTCGATCCGAAATCCGGCCGTACCGGGACGCAATCCGCGCAGGCCATTCTCGACGTGGCGCACAAGGAAGGCGTGATCGTCGATTACATTCTCGAGACGCACGCGCACGCCGATCACCTTTCAGCCGCGCCATTCCTTAAGCAAAAGACCAAAGCGCCGATCGTCATTGGCGAGCACATCAAGGCTGTGCAGGGGGTCTTCAAACAGGTCTTCAATATCCCCGAAGTGAGCGGCGAGGGCCGCGAATTCGATCGGCTGGTCAAGGATGGAGACAGGCTGGAGCTTGGCGAGCTCAATATCGAAGTGATGCACACGCCGGGTCACACGCCGGCCTGCGTCAGCTATCGCATCAGCGATGCCGTTTTTGTCGGCGACACAATGTTCATGCCCGATTACGGTTCGGCGCGCACCGATTTTCCTGGCGGCGATGCGCGTGTGCTCTATCGCTCGATCAGAAGGATTTTAGCGCTGCCGCCCGAGACGCGGGTCTTTCTGTGTCACGACTACAAGGCGCCCGGACGCGACCACTTCGCGTGGGAATCGACGGTCGCCGATGAGTGTGCGCGCAATATTCATGTCCATGACGGCGTCAGCGAAGATGCGTTCGTTGCGATGCGCGAGGCGCGCGACAAGACGCTGTCGATGCCCGCGCTGATCCTGCCGTCGATCCAAGTCAATATTCGTGCGGGCGAGTTGCCGGCGCCGGAGAGCAATGGCGTGCGCTATCTCAAATTGCCGATCGACGCGCTCTAGCGCTTTGTTCCCTGCAAACAGTGAGACGCACTCGCGAATGCAAGGAAGATTCTTCGCGGAGAGGTGCGCGCACATTGTGAGTTGACGCGCGTGCGCGATGGGTATTCCATTCCCTTCACTGGAAGACGTGGCGTGCAGCAGCCGGTTCCAATTGCAGAGCTGTGCAGCACACAACACCCTGGACGACGGCGCGCGTTCATTGTCTTCCCGTCCGATGAAATGACCGCGCAGCAATTGGGCTGCAGAGATGCGGTACATCTCTCTTGTCGGCCGGCGTCAGAGGGCGCTTCAGCGTGCGGTGATGTAGCGGCGAACAAAACGTAAACGCATCTTCAGCAAATGGCGTCTAGTGTTCTAGCCGAGCGCGCGCCATGCATTTTGCATGTCACTTCGTCTGTTCGCCGCCATTGCTATTCCCGACGACGTCGCCGAGCGCCTCTTGGCGCTGCAGAAGGGGATACCCGGCGCCAAGTGGCGCCCTCGCGAAAATTTGCACCTGACGCTCAGGTTTTTTGGCGAGGTCAGCGAGCCCGTTGGCAACGACATCGATGAAGCTCTCGCAGCGATCGGCGATGATACGGCGGCGTTTGAATTGCAGCTCAAGGGCGCTGGATCCTTCGGCAAGGACGATCCGCATACGCTTTGGATCGGGGCTGGCGAGAGCGATGCAGTGAAGAAGCTCGCCGCCGATTGCGAGCGCGCAGCGCGGCGTTTAGGTTTGAAGCCGGAGACACGCAAGTTCGCGCCGCACGTGACGCTCGCCTACTTGAGCGGCGCTTCCGAGCCCGGTCGCGTTCATAGCTTTGAGTCGCAGCTTGGTTTGCTTGAATCGCGCCCATTCGAGGTCTCGCGCTTCGGCCTT
>JACQAC010000118.1 GCA_016195245.1 Pseudomonadota bacterium | reverse complement strand
GTCCGCCGGCAGCAGGTCGGGCGTGAACTGGATGCGCTGGAACTTGGCGTCGATGGTGCTGGCCAGGGTCATGATGGTGAGGGTCTTGGCCAGACCAGGCACGCCTTCGAGGAGGATGTGGCCGTATCCGGTGCGCTCGTGCTCGCCAATGGCGCTGTTTTCTTGGGACAAGGCTTGGGGGCCGAAGGCGCCGCCGACGGCGAAGTCTGCTTCAACACTTCCATGACCGGCTACGAAGAGATCCTCACCGATCCTTCCTACGCCGCCCAGATCGTGGCCTTCACCTTCCCTCATATCGGCAATGTCGGGACCAACAGCGAAGACATTGAAACCTCATCGCCAGCCGCCGCAGCCGCGGCCCGCGGCGCCATTTTTCGCACAGCACCGACCGCGCCGTCGAACTGGCGCGCCGACGACGATCTCTCTTCCTGGCTGAAGAAGCGCAACATAATTGCTCTCGCCGGCCTAGACACGCGCGCGCTGACCAAACGCATCCGCGAGCAAGGCATGCCGAACGCTGTCATCGCGCACGCGCCGGACGGCAAGTTCGATCTCGAAGCGCTGAAGAAGCGCGCGAAGAAATGGCCGGGGCTCGATGGCCTCGATCTCGCGAAGGAAGTCAGTTGCGCGCAAAGCTACACCGTCAGTGAAAAGCGCTGGCAGCTCGGCAAGGGTTTCCAACAAGTCACCAAACCGCGCTTCACCGTGGTGGTCCTTGATTATGGCGTGAAGCGCAATATCCTGCGCGCGCTCGGCGACATTGGCGCCAAGACCATCGTGCTTCCCGCCACCGCCACCGCGGATGAAGTGATGGCGCATAAGCCCGACGGCGTGCTGCTCTCAAACGGCCCCGGTGATCCCGCCGCCACCGGCAAATACGCCGCGCCACAAATCAAAAAGCTTGTCGACACTGGCACGCCGGTGATGGGCGTGTGCCTGGGACACCAAATGCTCGGCCTCGCGCTCGGCGCCAAAACCATGAAGATGGCGCAGGGCCATCACGGCGCGAACCATCCGGTGCAAGACAAGTCGACCGGCAAAGTCGAAATCGTCTCCATGAACCACGGCTTCGCCATTGATCGCGGCTCGCTGCCGAAGGGCGTGAAAGAAACCCACGTCTCGCTGTTCGACGGCTCCAATTGCGGCATCGAGATCGAAGGCAAACCCGTCTTCAGCGTGCAATATCACCCCGAGGCGTCGCCCGGGCCGCAGGACAGCCACTATCTGTTCGAACGCTTCGCCGCCGCGATGGCGAAAGCAAAGAAGAGCGCGGCCTAAGCGGGCGCATCTTCTTCACGACCGCGCCGGTTTTCAGCGCGCCTGCCAATCCATCGACACCGCATAGATAATGAAGTCGGCTGCGAAATTCGGTCCGACCGAAAGCTGGGCCAAGTCCATACATGCAAATGTTTCTGCGACTTACTTGCAATTTGGATTGAGGCGCGCTAACTCCATAAAAGTTGAGCCGAGGGGGACTTATTTCGTGCGTATCCAAATGCTTGCGGCGGCCGCCGTCGCATTAATTCCTGCGGTGGCTTCAGCTGACCCGGGCCCCGCTTCTGAAGTCTATTCTCCAACGGTGACCCGCAGCCTCGGCGAACTCGAAGTCCGCAGCGGCTTTTTGACGGGCGGCGCCGTTGATGGCGACTGGCAAACAAAAATCGAAGCCGGTTATGGCGCCACCAATTGGTGGCGACCATCCATTGTGGCGGAATGGGAGCATGCCGGCGACGAGACTGCCTTCACCGCCTTCGCCATTGAAAACATCTTCGACTTCACCGCCACACGCAGCTGGCCCGTCCATCTTGGCGCATATGCCGAATATGAATGGGCCAACGACGGCCCCAATCAGCTGGAACTCAAACTCTTGGCGGAGCGCCAGCACGCCCCGTTCGATCTGCGTCTCAACCTAATCGGCACGCGCCTGCTCGGCGGAACGGCGGAAAATACTTGGGAATTTGGCTATGCCGTCCAGGGCTCTTACGCGTTCAACGACGATTTCGCGCTCGGCGTCCAAGGCTTCGGTGACGCTGGCACGAACAGTGATTTCGGTCTCCGCAATCAGGCCCATTATTGGGGTCCATTCGCTCAGATCGAACTCGGCCATTTCAATGAAGGCGAGATCGATCTCCAGGTCGGCTATCTCGCTGGCTTCGGTGAAGCGGAAGCCGACGGCATTTTCCGCGTGAAGCTGGAATACGAGCTTGGTGGACGCGACATCGACGACTGATTGAACAGCCCCACTTCGTGGCCTCCGTGCATTCTTCGTGTCTTCGTGTTTAGAGACCAAGACACGAAGCGCCGATCGAGGGTCACGAAGACATGTCCAAGCCCGCTATACTCATTCATCCGCCGCTCGGCCTTTTCGAGATGCAAATTGCGGCGCTCTATGACGTGGTGCATCTGCCCACTGATCGACGCGACATCCAGGCCTGCGTGACCATTGGCTCTGTTGGTTTCGGCCGTCCGATCCTCGATGCCCTGCCCGAGCTCAAGGCCATCGTCTGCTTCGGCGTTGGCGTCGACGGCATTGACCTCGACTATTGCAGACGGCGTGGCATCGCTGTCTCCAATGGCCCCAACATCAACAACGAGGATGTGGCCGACGTCGCCATGGGACTCATCATCTCGGTTGCGCGCGCCTTCACACAAGGTGAGCGCGTACTGCGCGATGGCAGTTGGCAACCTCCGCTCGCCGTGCCGCCACAGCGCCGTCTGAGCCGTCGCAAACTTGGCATTGTCGGAATGGGCGCCATAGGCCAAGCGCTGGCGCAGCGCGCCAAAGGCTTTGGTCTCGAGATCAAATGGTTCGGGCCGCACGCCAAAGCTGGCGTCGCTCATCCCTATGAACCGGACCTCATCCGACTCGCTAGCTGGGCCGACATCATCGCCGTCTGCGCGCGCGGCGACAAATCAACCGAAAAGCTCGTCGATGCGCGCGTCATCGAAGCGCTCGGTTCGGACGGTCTCTTGGTAAACGTTTCCCGTGGCAGCGTTATCGATGAAGACGCGCTGATCGCCGCGCTTAAAGCCGGCAAACTCGGCGGCGCCGGCCTTGATGTCTTTCAGGACGAACCAACGCCGGTCGACCGCTGGCGCGGCGTTCCCAACACAACGCTCACCCCCCACCTCGGCGGCGCTACGCGCGAGGCGCTTTTCGCGGGCTCGCAGAATGTGCTCGAAAACTTACGCCGCGCGATCGCCGGAGAACCCTTGCTGACACCGCTTTGGTGAATCCGCGTTAGCAATACCCACTAATCGCTTTGTAAGAGCTCTGCTGTAGTTCTCTGATCCAAGTGCGTCATAAGCACAGGTAGGTATGGGTCTCGCCAATTCGAGCAAAGCGCGCGCTCGCAAGCGCGCCGGGCGCCGCTGCGCCCCGTCGTCGGTTGCGCTCGCGCCGGCGAACGATGAACGTTTTCTGCTCGAAGAAGCGCCGGAACTCGAACAGCAAGACGAGTTTGTCGCTGACCCAGCGCCGGTGGCCCCTACGCGGCGCCCCTCGCCCTTCGCTCGCGCGCTCGCCGTCGCCGTCGAGGTCGAGGAAGCCTGCGAAGCCAACGACAACGTCGGCTTCGAATTCGCGGCGCCTACCCAACAGCGGCAGCAGCTGCCGGAGGTCGAGGTGGGAGAACTGGCCGATCCGGCGCTCGATGAAGAACCGCCATTCGATCCACCCGACGCCGATGACGACATCTTCCAGCCGCCCGCCACCACGTCCCGCGCGCGCCGCTGGAGCGATGCGGACGTGCTCGACTTGCACACGCCGGCGCCGCCAAGCTTCCCACACGAACCGACCGATAACCGTCCACCGGCGCGCCCCGCACCCGCCGTCAGCATCCATCTCAGCTGGGATCGGCGCGACGATGACGTCTTCGCCAATCAACTGGCCGCCGAGCCGCTGCTCTCCCGCACCGACATCACCGACGCCCGCGGCGGCTTCGATACCGTCGGCCAGCATCTCGCCAACACCAACCGGCCTGATCTGTTGATCATCGACACAACACTGAAGCCACAGCCTCTGCTCGCCGCGCTCGAAAACCTGCAGGCCTCTCTGGGCGCCCACACCAAGCTCTTCATCATCGGCGACGTGAACGACGTCACTCTGCTGCGCGAGCTCGCGCGCCGCGGCGTGGCGCAATATTTCCTGGCGCCAGCCGACGCCCACGAAGTCGCGCGCGCCATCTGCGACCTCTACGTGGAGACCGACAAATCGCACGTGCTCGCGGTCGTCGGTTCGCGGGGCGGCGTCGGCGCCTCCACCATCGCCCACAACCTCGCTTGGTCGATCGCTGAGCGCCAAGATCTCAGCACCACACTGATCGAACTTGATCTCGCCTTCGGCGCTACCGCCTTCACCTTCGACAAACGTCCCGCGCACTCGCTCGCCGAAGGCATCCTCGATCCGCAAACCATCAACGAGGACTTTCTCGATCGCGTTGGCGTGCAGCAGACGGACCGTTTGCGCCTCCTCGCCGCGCCCGCGCGTCTCGACGACAGCGCCGAACTGCAGCAACGCGCCATTGGCGCGCTCATCCGCAACGCGCGCCGCACCAGCGCCTTTGTCGTCTTAGACGTGCCGCATCAATGGAACGCGTGCGTGAAGGACGTGCTCGAGCGCGCCAACGACGTTGTACTCGTCGCCACACCGGACCTCGCCAGCCTCCGCAACACCAAAGCCATGCTTGACGCGCTGAAAAGCTTGCGTCCGGCCGGGCACGAACCGCGCATCGCCTTGTCGATGGTAGGCGCAGCCAAAGGCACGGAAATCTCCGAGCGCGATTTTGTCGGCGCGCTGGATGCGCAGCCCGTCGCCAGCTTCGCGTTTGATCCCGCACTCTTTGCCGGCGCCGCGTTGAAGCGCCAGATGATCGGCGAAATGGCGCCGCAATCGCCGGTCGCACGCCAAATCGACGATCTTGCCTGCCTTGTCAGCGGCCGCAGTCCCGTGAAGCGCAAACGCGTCCGTTGCAAACCCAACGGCGCGCGCCCAGCTCATGCCGTAGAACCACACGCGCCCGCGCCCTCGGCAAGGGAAGAGGACGCGGTGCTTGAGCTTCTGCTCACTCAGACAGCCGAACCCGCGCGAGCGTCACCGCCTGCGCCTACGCAATCCGCACGCAGACGCCCACGCGCCCTCTCGCATCGTCAGCTGCATCCAGAGTCGCGCCCCCACAGCGCACGACCGGGAACTTTGAGGCTCACTTTCGCGCTGATGGCGCTGCTCGCCTCAAGCATGTGGTTGGTTGAAAAACACAGCGACGTGCGTTTCATCAGCTACGCAATCGCGTCAGGCCGCTAGCGCGGAACCAATGCCGCCCTGCCCAGTTTTCTTCCGAGACCTGCTTGCGGAGGAAAAGATATGGTTGATCGCGAAGGCGATGGATCCGGTTGGCTTGGGTTTATCGCCGGCGTTGTCGTCGTGGCGTTGATTGGCGTCGCCATTTACACTTACGCGGACGCGGGGCATCCCCGGCAGCAGGCGCAGATCGAACTCAACGTCCATGACGTGAAGCTCAATCCGCCTGACATCCATCCGCCGTCGCCGCCCCCTGAGCCCTCCGTACCGCGGGCTGCGAACGACGGCGCTTAACTCCCTTCCGGGAACAAGAAGAAGCGCCAGCCATCCCATGACTGGCGCTTTTGTGATGTCCTCTGCGATTACCGCAATTCGAAGGTCACGCTCACAGTGGCGGTCGTTTCGATCTGCCCCGGCTCAACAGGGGTCGGCGCCGCGTCTGCGCTAGCCAACCCACGCGCCATCATCATCGGCACCGGCGGCGAATAGCCGCCGCCCTCCTGCACCGCCACCACCCGTGCGACATGCATATTGAGCGCGCTCGCATAAATCTCAGCGCGTCGCCGGGCTTCCTGGATGGCGTTGCGTCGCGCCGCATCCATTTGCGCATCCGGATTTTGGTACGAGAAGTACACGCCGTTCACAGTGTTGCCGCCCGCCGCCACTGTCGCATCGATGACGCGGCCGACAGTGTCGATCGCGCGGATCTTCGCCGTCACCGTGTTGTTGGCCTGATAGCCCGTAACGATCGGCGGTCGATTTTCGCGATATTGCTGTTGCGGATTCACGGACACGTTCGATGTTTGAATATCCCGCTCGGCGATGCCGGCGCGCCGCAGCGCCGCCAACAGCGCCGTCATCCGTTGCGCATTCGCCTGCACCGCCGCCTGCGCGGTTTGCGCCTCAGTTTGCACACCCAGATTGATGGTCGCCATGTCTGGCCGGCCTTCGACCTTGCCTTCGGCGCTCATACTCAACAGCGTGCCTTGAATGGGCGGCATCGGCATTTGCGCCTGCTGCGCCAAACTCGCTTGCGGCGCAGCTAAGCCAACCATGACGGCGAAAGCGACCGCCAACCTCAACCTCTTCATCAAGAATCCTCCGCCCTCATGCGCAAACAAGCCTGCGCTCTCGCGCGGCCAAATTACGGCATTGTCACGACTTTTCGAGGCGCTGGCAAACATGTGACCGGCGCGCGACGCCGGCAACCAAAGGTCACGTTCCGCGTTGTCCCAGCATGAGGAGACTTCCATGCAACGCGAACCACACACTCAAGACGTGAAAAAGAAACTGCCGCCGCCTGAGAGCAAACAGAAGTCGGCCAGCGAGGCGCCGAAGAAGAGACCCGTGCGCGACGCAGGACCTGAAGCCATGCAAAACCCGCCGAAAAAGTGGGACGGCGCCGATCAAGCGTCTGACGAAAGCTTCCCCGCCTCCGATCCGCCGGCCAAATACTAATGCTGCGCATTCCAATCGTCACCGCGCTTCCCGCGCGTCCATGAGCGGGGCTTTTCCCGTTGTGCATCCCTTGCGTCGGGTCCAATTTGCACCGATGCCCGACAAGCCGCCGAACCCGCAGAACATCCGCGACTCCGGCCCGGAAGCGATGCCTGATCCGCCGGACGATTGGGATGACGTCGACGAAGCGTCCGACGAAAGTTTCCCTGCGTCCGATCCCCCGCCGCCGCCAGGCAAACGGTTTACGTAAGTTGCCGAATCCACCTTGCAGTTCAATTCCGCCGCTCATCAAAATCGCTGCTAAGATCTCAATTCAGACGCTCACAGATCGGCGGTGGGGCAGCGGTTGGCGTCTTTCAGATTTGACACGTGCCGCTCGTCGATGCTTGGACGAACGCCGGCGTGCCCGCCCTTATTTCTTGGTGGATAGGCGTTGGCGGATGAATTCTCGTAGTGCCCCCATCTTGACGCCGTCTGGCGCTGATCTTGAGCCGACCGCGGCCTTTGTCCGATCGTGATTTCACGTTTTCTACGAACGGATTTGGCGTGAAAGTGGCCCATTTCGGGTCAGCAAAATGCACGCGCTTCAAGGTCGTAAGTCGCAGCGCACAGTGAAACGAGTCGAATCTCACCGTTCCAGATGCGGTCATATGCAGCAATGCCGAGATCGCCAGACGATTTGCCCGCGCCCAAACCGAACATCATCGCTACGCTTTGTCGGTTACCTGTGCGCCGCGAGGTAACTGACCATTGCACTGGCTAGTTCATCGCCTAAAGCCGTGCGATTGACCGTTCTTGATTGAAAATTACCGTGAAAGCGCCGTTACTTCTAACTAGACGGAAAGCGTCGGGGACGGTCGCGCCGTCCTGCGTGAGGAGCCGTCTCGTCATCGATAAAGTGCGCGCTTCGACTTAGTGCCAGTATGGTCCGTCAAGAGCCGGACTTCGGCAATCGACTGTAGAGCACGTAGAGCCCCAAATCCGCGTCCCGCCCGAATCGTTTCGGCGAATCGCTGTATAATGGGCAGTCTCCCACCTTCAGGGCCGAATGCGCTTTTCCGACACCTTTCTCCGACAGGTGCGCGACCGGGTTTCGATTGCCGACTATGCCGGCAAGAAACTCTCCTGGAACGCACGCAAAACCAGAGCCGCCGCGGGCGACTATTGGGCGTGCTGTCCGTTCCACCAAGAGAAGAGCGCCTCATT